>NZ_MLYQ01000040.1:0-121947 GCF_001866725.1 Bacillus sp. MUM 13 | reverse complement strand
TGCGGGGTCTCACCTTCCCGCTAATCCCGCAGGAGTCTCGCACCTTACGCTCCAATCAACCTTATTTAGCATTATGATCGCCTTACAGAACACATAAAAAAAACAACCTTCTTTAAGAAAAGAGCCTTTAATTAATAGGAAAAGATGTGTATATCGTTCCGGAAATGACTTTATTTTATGTATATCAGGCAGGATGATTGGCACCTGCTAAATTCCCCGGCAAATTATCCGATAAAACTAGAGGATATTTTAAATAAGAAGGAGTTTTTCAGCATGATGAGAAAATACGGAGCGGCGGCAGCGGCCCTGCTTCTTTCAGCGAGTATGCTTGCGCCAAAGGCAAGCGCAGCACCAGCCTACACAATTACACCTAGCAGCAAGACGTTTAGCGGAAATATGATGAACTTCAGCACCTACAATAATAATACCAAGCATTATTACCTGCTTCGCTCATATCTGGAGCAGCTGGAGAAAAAGGGCGGCGGCACACTAATCCTAAACGGAGGCACATACACCATTTCGAATACCCTTTATGTTCCTTCCAATGTAACCATACGTTTGAAAAACGGTGTCAGACTAGTGAAAGGGACAGTAAGCGGGACGAAGCAATTTGCCGCAGCTAAATCTATGTTCCAGCTGATCAGGCCTTCCCGTTCAGGAAAAAAGGGTGTATACGGAAAATATAATGGTGAAAAAAATATCTCCTTCATCGGTGAGGGGAATGCTGTCATTGATATGAAATATGATAATGAAAGCATCGCGATCATCATGGGCCATAATAAAAATGTGAAGGTGAAAAATATACATTTTCAGCATATGCGGTCAGGACATTTTATCGAAATGGATGCATCTGATTATGTGTCCGTTATCAACAATTCTTTTGTTGATTCCAAGCCATCGCCAAACCGGAACAAAGAGGCGATCAACCTGGACACCCCAGACCGTTCGACAAAGGGCTGGAGCCAGGAATGGAGTACATATGATAAAACGCCAAACAGGTATGTGACGATAGAGAGCAATACATTCCGAAATCTGGACCGGGCCATTGGGACCCATAAATATTCAGGCGGCTCTTATCATGACCATGTGACCATCCGGAATAACAGCATTACGAATACCCGCCTGGATGCTATTCGGGTCATGAACTGGTCGAATGCCGTAATTGAAAAAAACAGCTTCAAAGATGTGGCTGCAGGTGAAGCCAAATACCGCGGTATTCTTGCCAGCGGAGCATCCAATCCGATTTTCCAGAACAACACATTTGAACATATAGGCCGCCCTATGCAATTTCTTGCGGCGAAAAATGATGGTCCTGGCTCTCAATATGCGATAACGTATAATACACTAAGCCAGAAAAACATGGACGTGCTAAAAACTAATACAGTGAGGAATACGAGCGAAACCTTTATCCGTATCAATCATTTCTATAATGTGTACAATGACACGATTAAAATTCCTTGTGTTGTAGAGGAGTAAGCTTAGTTACACCCGCATGGTTCCTCTGAAGAGCTGTGCGGGGTGTTTCATGTTTTGTAAGGTTTTTATGATAATTCGTAAAATTTTGCTGCTATGGAACAAGGTGGTTGATTTCCGCTCCAGGATGCTCGCTTTCCGCGGGGCGGGCGGTGAGCCTCCTCAGCTGCGCCTGCGGGGTCTCACCTGTCCCGCTAATCCCGCAGGAGTCTCACACCTTACGCTCCAATCAACCCGATTTAACAATGGGATTACCTCGTATAACTCATTAAAAATCCTGAGAAAGTGTATCAAAACATTAAGTTCCCCTTAAATGCATAGGGAAAGACCATGAATGACCATACATTCAGTTTGAAGACTGAATTTTGATTTGGTTCTAATAAGGCGGCCTTTCGCTCGAATGACACGGTAATTGGCTCGAATGAGCTGAGAATTCGCTCTAATCAGCGAGAATTTGGAACTATTATCCATTTAAATGGAAATTAAAGTATGAATTTTTGAGCCCGCAGTGATATTCTTCATGAAAATACCTTGTTTTTTCCTCTAATTCAATATTATTGGGCATGAAAAAAAGATATTTAAAGATGATGAATGGCATTAAACATGATATAGTCACATTATGTAGTTTTTGCTGTTATTTTGGAGTTTTTTGCAAACCATAAAGTAAAAGAAATTTATTAAAAAAATTAAATACAGAGAGATGGTATTTAGATTTGGATAATTCACGAAGCACAAGACATAAAAAGATAAAGAAGAAGAAACGGGGATTAAGAAGGTTTTTTACTATTCTTGTTCTGCTGGTTATTGCAGCTGGTGCCTATGTTTATTTTCAGTATAAGCAGGGCTTGTCAGAGGCGCTGGACGGGGCAGGCAAGGAGAAGGCCGCGAACTATGACTTTAACGGGAAGCTGCCGGATAACGGGCAGATCAATGTTCTCTTGCTGGGCAGCGATTCCCGCGGTGAAAAGCACTCCAGGACAGATTCCATTTTAATCGCCCATTATAATCAGAACACGCATGAACCGAAGCTGGTGTCGATCATGAGAGACAGCTATGTTGATGTTCCAGGGCATGGCAAGCAGAAGATCAATGCTGCCTTTGCATTTGGCGGGCCAGAGCTTTTGCGCAAAACCATTGAAGAAAACTTTGGTATCAATATCAACTATTATTCGATTGTTGATTTTAAAGGATTCCCTAAAATTGTGGATACGATTGCCCCGGACGGCATTAGGGTCAATGTGCCGCATGATATGTCATCAGGCATTGATATGACGCTTCATAAGGGAGAACAAACCCTCCACGGCAAGCAGCTGCTCGGATATGTCCGTTTCCGCCATGATAATATGAGTGACTTCGGCAGGGTGCAGCGGCAGCAGGAGGTTCTTGGAAAGTTAAAGGATAAGGCTACAGAAATCAATAATGTCGTCAAATTGCCGAAAATTCTTGGCATGACAGCACCATATATTGATACAAATATCGACACGAAGACCATGCTGATTTTAGGCAAGGATGTTATTACAGGACAAGCTAAGAATGTGGACAAGCTGAGAATTCCGCTTGACGGTACCTTTGAAAATGAAAGAATTCCCGGAATCGGCGCAGTGCTTGCTGTCGATCTTGAAAAAAATAAAGCCGCACTTCAGCAATTTTTGTCATCCTCCAAATAATTTGGGGGATTTTTTTAGTTTTCTGGAAAGTTCGTGCAGCATATAATTTTGATACATTAAAAGTGCAGGGGGATAGCGGATGTTAAATTGGGGCGTGAAAAATTGCAGGAAGCTGATGTTACTGTTTTTTCTTTTGGTGCCTGTTTTGTTTGTTTCAGCATATCCTGTTAACGCGAAAGAAACCGCAGCTAAGAAGACCGTATATCTTACCTTTGACGACGGTCCAGGCAAATATACAAATAGCATCTTGAACATCCTCCAGAAATATCATACGAAGGCGACGTTTTTCATGATCAGCGGAAATATGAAAAATAACCCTAAAAATGTACTCCGCATGATCCGGGAAGGACATTATCCAGCACTGCACAGTGTCAGCCATGATGCTCATAAGCTATATAAAATCAACTCAACAAATTTTGCTAATGAAATGGTCACTGCACAGCAAACTCTTTTTAAAATCAGCGGCTTTAAAAGCAGATTGATGCGGGCTCCTTACGGAAGTACGTATACAACTAAGGCGATGAGGGATTATGCGGTCAAAAAGGGCTTTAAAATGTGGGATTGGACAGTGGATCCAAGAGACTGGGCATTGGCTCGGCATCCGGAGAAAATCCTTGAAAATATTAAAGCTCAAACAAAGCGGACACGTGAGGTAATTATTCTTCATGAAAACAGCCAAACCGTGAAGGAGCTGCCGCAAATTCTGGATTATCTCCGTAAAAGGGGATACGAGATGAAACCCTATGATCCAAAGCATCATTTTACTGTGAACTTCTTTAATGATAAAAGGCTATAAAAAAAGCCCAGGCACCTTGATTGAAGGGGCTTGGGCTTCTTGCAGCCGGTATCGTGAGTTATCTCAGCTTCACCATTTTGTTCGAAACATTATTGTAGAAGTAGAGGCTTGAACCTTTTACAGATAAAAAGCCCGCCTGCGTATTTTTGATTTTTTGTTTACTGGTGCCCCCAAGCTTCATCTGATAGACAGAATTATGGTCTGCAAGATTAATATAATAAAGCGTGCTTCCAATGATTTTCAGCGAGTAGATGGGGTGGTTATCCACTTTAGTCACCGAAGATCCTGTCAGGGACATCCTGTAAAGCTTGTGGTCATTTTGATTGGCATAATAGATGCTGGAATTATACCGGACAAAATCAGATAGAGAATAGAGCTTTTGATATTTGGTGCTGCTTGCTTTTGGCAGCTTACTTTTATTCCAGATATGATCCCTTGCTAGCCTGTTTTCCGGGACAAGCAGGTACTTGTACGTAAGCACGTCGGAACGGTCATTTGTCACAGGGTCATCAAAGGTGCTGTCGATATAGTAATAGCTTCCTCCTGTTTTCACCATGTTCCAGGCGTGGTCTCCGCTTCTTACTGTGCCGTTCACCTTAATCGACCAAATGCCTGCTTTATTCAAGAGGAGCTTCAGGGCTTTGGCGTATCCGTCACAAACCGCTTTATGGGAAACGAGCGCCCCGTAGGCTGTGAAGGAGCTTTGCGGCAGGTTGTTTTTCACATAATGATCATAATCATAGGACGTGCTGTTCACAAGGAAATCATGCAGGTAAACAATGCGTTCGAGTTCGGTTTTCTTCGTTTTTGCTGTTTTTACAGCAGCGTTCACCTTGCTGTTAAGGGACGCTTGCATTTTGGTGATTTCACTTTTTGAACCGATATATTTCGGATAAAAATAACCGGGTGACCACTGAAAGTAGTACTGGGTATAAAAGATTTCCGGATGGTTATCAAGCACCTTTTGATAGGCGGCAGTAATCTTGCTGCTTTCCTGGCCATACTTGCCGAGAGGAATTTTAGATTGCATGTGGAAAATTCCTTTGTAAATCGCGTTATACAGCAGATCATCAGATGAAGCTGCACTCGCTTTTGGAGCGGAAAACGGCATAAACAAGGAAAAAATTAAAATGGCTGGCAGCAGCGGCAGAAACAGTTTTCGCTTAAACATTCTCCACATCCTATACATAATTTGTATTTCCTATTTTAATAGATTTAACATAGATTTGCCATTATTAGTGAGCACAATTAAAAACACCATCCCGGTATGGCGGGATGGTGCTGATATTATCTTTTTACGAAAATTTTAACTGTTTTTGAGGTATTGCCTGCCCGGTCCTTGGAAGACACATACAGTGCTGTTCCTGCTTTTTGCTTTTTCATTTTCACAGTAAAGGTTCCATTTTTCCCTGCATATGCATAGCCGATTAATTTATTGTGGCTTTTTACATAAACCTTGGAATATGCTTCTGCTTTACCTGTTACCCAGCCTTCACCTGCTTTAACAGCATGTACGACTGGTGCTTTAGGTGCCGTCGCATCCTTTACGATAAGCTTTACAGAAGAGCTGATGTTCTGGCTTTTGTCTGCAGCGAATACATAAAGCAAGGTTCCTGCTTTTTGCTGTTTGTCCAGTTTTACAGAGAACATGCCTTTACGGTCTGCAATGCCTGTCCAAAGTGTTTTGCCTGCTTTAACTGTAACGGTTGATCCAGCTTCTGCTTGTCCTGTCACTTTTTTATCAAAGTCTCTGACTATATGAACATATGGAGCATGCGGAGCCGTTTTGTCCAGAACGGTTACTGTTGTTTTTTCGCTATCGTTTCCAGCAGCATCTGTAATGCTTGCAGATACGGTGGTTCCTGCTTTTAAGTGTGATGTCTTGATTTTAAATGTGCCATCTGCACCGATAAGAACATCACGTTTAAATTCTTTTCCATTAATCCAGACTGTAAGCTTCGATCCTGCTTCAGCTTTACCAGTAATGAAAGAATCATGATCTGTAACCGGATTAACAACTGGAGCATCAGCTGTAATGTCTGTCACTTTTTTGATTCTTCCTTCGAAGGCTCCTGAAACTGGAGATTGTGCTTTCAGGTAGTTAAGCAGGGCATCAAAATCAACAGGGCCTGTCACTTTGTTTTTGCCGCCGGTGAAGGCTGTGTAGCTGTCTCCGCCAGTTGCCATGAAGTTATTGACGGTTGCCGTATATTCAGCGTTCGGATCAATTTTCTTTCCGTCAGGAAGGAATATGTTCACAACTTTTTGCCCTTTTGGAAGTGCATCAGACCATGTGTAGGTCAGCCCTGAGATTTGAAGCATATTGGTTTTTTCAGGCTGCCATTGCTGATTTAATACATCGCGGATCTGCGCGCCTGTCAGGGTCATTTTCACTAGGTCATTGCCGAATGGCTCAACTGTGTAAACCTGGCCCCAGTTGATGGTTCCCTGGTCGATATTGGCGCGGATTCCGCCTGGATTCATGAATCCGAAGTCTGTTTTCATTTCTGTGCGCATGCTGTCGGCAATGACATTTCCGAGAACAGATTCGCCTGATTCATTTTGGTCTCTTGTAAGAGGCATGCTGGCTGTGCCAACTTCTTGAGAAATAATCGGTTTGATGTCGTTCAGATATTTATCGACCAAGCCTTGAGTTTCAGCGTCAGGCTCTATGCCTGTATTCAGTGTATTCACGATTTGTGCATCTTTTTTAACGATATCATGTGTTGTTGGGTCAATCTCCAGATTCACATCTGAGATAGCGGCACCGCTTGAATATGCTTGGACAAGGAGCTTTCCGTCTACCGTAGAGTTCAGGTATTTATGATCATGAGCGGCAAAAATAACGTCCACTTCATCATCTACCGTATTGGCAAGGTCGATGGCTTCACCTGTGGGATTTGATCCATCAAGATTGGAGGTTCCGGGATTATGGGCTAATACAACGATAGCCTTGACTCCTTGATCCTTTAATTCTTTCGTATATTTATTGATTGCTTCTGCTTCGTCTGTGAATTCAACACCCTCAACACCGCTTGGAATAACGATGCTTGGTGTATCAGAATAGGTAACCCCGATAAAGCCGATTTTTTGTCCAGCTTCTTCTTTAATGATATAAGGATCAAAGATCGGTTTTCCAGTTGACTTGTCGATTACGTTTGCGGAGATGTACGGGAAGTTTGCTCCCTCAAAGGTGCCATATTGCTTGGTTTTCGGATGCTCTCCGCCATTGACCAGGCGCTTCATTTCAGCAACCCCTTCATCAAATTCGTGGTTGCCAAGAGTGCCGATATCAAATTTCATCAAATTCAAAAACTTGATGGTTGGCTCGTCCTGCAGCAGGGCGGAAACCGGCGAGCTTGCGCCGACAGCATCTCCAGCCGAAACCTTGATGGTATTCGGGTTTGTCGCTTCAAGCTTCTTTAGGTAGGCAGCCAAATAGGCAGCCGTTCCAGTGACTTGTCCATTAATCTTCGTTGTTTTATCAAGCTGTCCGTGAAAATCATTGATGCCAAGAATTTGGACCTTTACATTTGCAGTTGTATCCTCAGCGTGAGCAAGCTTTTGTCCTGCAGGAGACATGAACGATCCGAATAGAAGGGCAGAGGCCGTAATCTGGCCGAGCCTGGTAAACTGTTTCTTTTTCATCAAGGTTACACCATTCCTTTTCACAAATTAGTAGATTAATAGAGAAATAAGTAAAAAAAGGGCGCAGCATGCTAGCTAACATCCTTCATTATTATATATTTCTATTAGTTCTGTGAAAAGGTAATTTTCAGAAAAAATACAAAAGCCGCCATAAATTTTCATGGCGGCTAAATATTTTAACGTGATTTATGCTGTCCGGGAACAAAGGGGATATGTGCAGCTTTCATGATGATCCTTGATATGTCTGTATTATCTATGACACCTTTGAAATTCTCACTGCCTGGTCCTTCTGCAAAGACGGCAATGCTGTTAGCTGTATGTCCTCCAGTTGTTTTGCTTGCTGCCCGAATGCTGCGGTCCTGGACCCCTGCAAGATTATGAAGAGCGATGAGACTTCCTATTTCCCAGCCGGTAATTTGTGAAGGATAGATGGATTTGCCTGGAGACTGAAGATTTTTAATCAGCTCCTGAGTTTCCTTGGGAGAAAGCTTTATATTGGCATACTTCTGAAGTACCTCTACAAGGCTTTCAGGAATGATTTCTCCATCGCTTGTTTTTTTAAGCTGTGAAGCCATGTATTCAGATGAAGCTTTTACGCTTTTCAGTCCGCTAACATTCATGGGTTCTGATGACGAAATGCCCATCGTTTCATGATCGGCAAGCACAACAACAAGTGTATCTCCGCGTTTTTTTGCCCAGGATGTAACCTCTTTGACTGTTGAATCAAACTCGGCTGTTTCCTGCCAGATTCCTGTGAAATCGGCTGCGTGTGAGGCATGGTCAATACGTCCGCCTTCCACCATTAAGAAAAAGCCTTTGTCAGAGCCGGCGAGAACATGGAGTGCTTTTTCAGCCATTTCATTCAAAGTGGGCTCATTGGAACGATAGATATCCCGGTCATTCACAAATTGCATATATCCCTGATTGAATAAGCCTATAAGCTTGCGGTTAGAAGGAGCAGCCCGCAGCTGATTTTTGTCAGCAACGATGGTATATCCATTTTGACGGAATTTATCGATCAAATCTGTTCCGTTCTGTTCTTTTGGCGAAAAGTATTTAGCTCCGCCGCCGAGGATAACATCCAGATTATGCTTGTAAATTTGCCTGGCAATATCGGCATTTCCTGTCCACCTGTTTGCAGCGCTTGCACTAAAGGCTGCCGGTGTGGCGTCGGTGATCATGCTTGTTGAAATGATTCCCGCCCGTTTTCCATTCATCTGTGAGGCGTCAAGGATACTGTCTATTTCCTTTCCGCTCGGATCTGTGGCGATAGAACCGTTATTGGTTTTCACCCCTGTTGCAATTGCTGTTCCGCCAGCAGCAGAATCTGTTACAGAATTGTTCTCAGAATAGGTATGCATCAAAGCTAGATGCTCCATTTTCTCCATATTCAGCACGCCTTTTTTTCCATACTCCAACTGCCTCGCTATTTCCATCTGCCCAATTCCCATTCCGTCACCGATCATGACGATGATATTTTTTGGAACAGAGCCTTGTTTGGCAGCCGTTTTTAACGGGAGCCCGCAAAAACTGCCAAAAAGCAGAGTGGCTGTTAAAGTGAAGGCTTTGATATTGTGAGGCTTCATCACTCTTCAACCTCCTTTCAGTTACCAATAGGGTGCGTGATGCAGCTTGAATTATTCATGATGAGAAAAAGGAGGGGGAGAGGTATAAAACAGTGCGGGAAATCCATATTAACTATGTTCGTTATTAACGTTTGGGAGGGATTTTTAATGATGCAAAATCAAGGCCAAAACCACCAAAATATGCATACAGGCAGCGTACCTCCGCATTTAAACCATGGAGGACATGAAATATTTGATGTCGGGGAAGTGCTCTCTGGAACGATAAGTACGCTGAATTCATATATGCTGCTCCGCTCTCACGTGCAGGATCCTGAGCTGCTGGGAATTTTAGACCGCCAGAGTCAATTTATCCAGAATGAATATAACATTACGCTAGATTGCTTTAAAAGCGGGCAAGATCCGGCACAGCCGACTCAAAGCTATAAAATGAACCAGGGAAATGACTTCATTTACGGCTTAACACCAACATCGCCAACGAAGCCGGTGCAAAATGTTTCTGAAATGACGGATGCATCTGTTTCAAGCTGTATGCTCGGAGCTTTAAAATCGAGTGCTTCAGCGAAAACGATGGCAGCCCTGGAAACAACAAACCCTGTTGTCCGGCGCGTGCTTGCAGATTCGATCCCGAATTGCATTGAAATGGCCTATGAAGTCTCGATTTACCAAAACAAGCATCATTATTACCAGGTGCCGCAGCTGGCAGAGCAGGATATGCAGCAGATGCTGAATGCTTATGCACCTGCATCAGGCTCAGGGCAGCAGAGGCCAAATGGCGGAATGGCTCACTAAGATTCCAAATGAAAAATGCCCTTAAGCATACTGCTTAAGGGCATTGCGCGTTTTTAAGGATCCGGCGCTGATTACGCAGCAGCTTCTGCAGAGTGAGCAGGCTTGTTTCTTTTAAATAAAAGGAGAGCTGCTGTTAATAGGGAAAAGACTGCTAAAAAGACAGCCAGTGCAGCTGTATTTCCCCAAAAAGATGCATAGTTATCAAGGTTGATGACGGCTTTGAATCCACCGATTGAATATGTCAGCGGAAGGAATTTGCTTAATGTCTGGTAACCCTGCGGCAGCATATCTATAGGAAGGCTTGAGCCCGTTATTGACAGCTGCAGAACCAGGAATGCCAATCCCGCAAAGCGGCCGATATTTCCTGCAAGCACTGTCAAAAAGAAGACGATCGCCAGGAATGCCAGGCTTGCAAAAATGGAAAACAGCACCATGCTGATTCCGTTCATAAAATTGGAATGAATAAAGAATAGAGTAAACAGGGAAACGATGGCTGCCTGGGCAGCTGATAGCATTGCCATGGTTCCTAATTTGCCTCCGTAAAAACGTAACTTTGAAACTTCAAGGTTTTCCGGCAGCTTCAAATCAAAAAGAAGAGTCAAGAGCAATACGCCTGTAAACAAGGCAAGTGACAAGATATATGGAGCATTCGCATAGCGATATGCCTTGAATTTATGGATCGCTGTTCCAGCAAGTTTGACTGGAGCGGAAAATTGCTCGATGTTTTTATCTCCTGCATGGATGGCACCGGTTTGTTCTGCACCGCCTGCCAGTCCAGCAGTGAGTTCATTGGAACCGCTTTCAATTTCACCCACACCATTATCAACCTTTTTCAGGCCAAATGTCAGGGCTTCCCATCCAGTTTTAACAGACTGAGTTCCATTGGATACTTGAAGCATTCCGTTATCAAGTTTGTTAGCGCCGAGAGTTAAGGCGCTCCATCCGGTTTTGACTGTCTGGTTTCCGTCAGCAACCTGTTTTGTGCCATTTGCGAGTGTGGAAACACCAGAGGTCATGTCTTTCCAGCCGCTCTCAACAGTATGGTTGCCTTTATTAACAGAAGAGATGCCTCCATTAATGGCAGCCACTGAATCCGTCACCTTTTTCCAGGAAGAATTAACAGTTTCGTTTCCTGCAGCAAGTGTTTCTGTTCCAGCTGCAAGGGTGCCTGCTCCTACCGATAAGGTATTTGCTCCTGCTGAAAGCTTTTTGGCACCTGCATTGACTGCGGTTTGGCCTTTTACCAAATCACTCAATCCGCCATTCAGGGCTTTTGAACCTGTTTTTGCAGCAGCAATTCCAGTTGAAACCTGTTCAGCTCCCGCTTTAAGATCAGGAGTTTTTGCTGCAAGCAGACCCAGCCCGCCAGAAACCGCTTTGCTTCCCTCTAATAGCTTTTTAAAATCAGGGCTTTCTTTAAGGCCAGGCACTTTCTCAGCCAATTGGTCAAGTCCTGCAGCGACTGACTGTGCTCCGGCAAGCAAGGATTTTGCATTTTTGTTTACTTCGCCTGCGCCGTCAGCAACCGCCTTGCTTCCAGGCTCAAGCTTGGCCAAACCGCTGTCCAAAGAAGTGCTTCCGGATGCTGCATCTTTTAAACCATTAAGAACCAGTACAGAACCCGCCTCAAGGCTTCCGGCTCCAATAGCTAAATCACGTGCGCCTCCTGCAACCTTTTTCGCTCCGCCATCAACCTGCTTGGCGCCGTCCGCTAATTGGCCGATGCTTCCGGAACCATTCTTAAGAGATTTCAAAAGAAGACCAGATCCGTTCTCAAGCTGCTGTGTTCCGTCCGCAAGCTTCGAGATATCTGAAGACTTTTCCTTCAGTGAAGATAAAAGCGTATTTGTTCCGTCATTCACTTGCTTAGAGCCATCCGCTAGTTTTGCGATGTCGTTTTGTTTTCCGGAAAGAGAGCGGTATAATTCGCCTGTTCCCGATTTAAGCTCTTTGGAACCATCCGCCAATAATGAGATATCTGGCGCCTTTTCCGATAGGGAAGAGAGGATTTTTCCTGTTCCCTTATGCAGCTCCCCGGCACCGGTATTGATTTTTCCTGAACCATAAGCTCCGTCTTTAAAGCCCGCAGAAATGTCTGATAGCTTAGCAAATAATGTTTTGGTGTATGTTTTGGTAATCTGGTTATCAAGCTTTTCATGAATCGCGGCTGCTGCATTTTTCGTAACCTGTGCCGCCATAAAATGAAGCCCTTCATTTTGTGTGTACTTCAATTCTGGTTTCTTGGGATTTTCATCCAAAACGGTTGTTGCGTTTTTGGAGAAATCACGCGGGATTTCAATCACCATATAATACTTTAAATCCTTCAGCCCCCGCGCTGCATCGTCTGAACTTACAAAATCCCATCCGAGTGAATTGTTTTTCTTTAAATCTGCCACCAGATCACTTCCGACATTAATCGGCTGATCTCCTGACATGCCGCCTTCATCATGGTTTACAATGGCTACCGGCACTTTTGATAAGTTGTCATAAGGGCCCCAGCCGGCAGTAAGGATGATTGCCGCATACACAAGCGGTACTAATAAAACAGCGATAAGTGCAATAATCCATCCCTTTCTCCCGGTCAGTCCAGATGACTGTAATGCATAACCTTTCATTCTATCCCCCCATTGAATCTTTTTTACGCACAGAAAATGAATTGTTATTCACTTTCTGTGCGTAAATTATAATATTCTGAATATTAGTACTAAATACCTGCTAACTTTTTTAATGGTTACAAAATTTTTACTCGCTATTCAACAAGAGGTTGATTTCCGCTTCAGGATGCACGCTTTCCGCTCATCTAAGCAGGAGTCTCGTAACACTCGAATCAGCCTGACTTAACAATGGAATTGCCTCACAGAACAAATTAAAAACAACAAACTTTAAGAAAGGTCGTACATAAGAGAGATTCCGGCACAGTTTGCAAAATTGCACGAAAAGAAAATATTTCCAATAATGGGAAAATGACTTATGATAGAGGGGATAAAGAAATAGGGGGAACGATATGAAGCCGATTGCGAAAAAAATCCTGTCACTTGGCGTAAGTTTGTCTCTAGCCTCATCACCGTTTTTTTCTCATCATGAAGTCCTGGCTAAGGGACCGGCAATCTCTAAAGCAGCTTTGCCGCTGAAAAGTGCCCGCGCTTCTCTAAATGGCAAGCTGCAGGAAGCAAATGCACAGAATTACAGTGATGATACACTTGTTGTGAAATACTCGAAGCCGTTATCAGCAGCAGACCACCAGCTCGCGGGAGGCACTGTCATTCGGCATGTGAGCGGACTGAATTATGTTGTTGTTAAAGTGAAAAACAAGAAAGATTTAAAGAAGGCGCTATTAAAATATCAAAAAAATAAAAAAGTTGTGTCTGTCAATGTCAGCCCGATTTATAAAGCTCTGGGTACAGCAGATCCTAAAACGGACAAGCAGTATTCACTGAGTCTTCTGCATATCAATGAGGCTCAAAAACTGGCCGGAAAGAACAAAGTGACAGTTGCTGTCATTGACCAGGGAATTGACCGCAATCATTCTGAACTGAAAGGATCCCTGCTGTCAAGCTATAATGTTGTGAATCCGATGAATCCGGCTAATCCTGATTTTCACGGCACACATGTGGCAGGAATCATCGCTGCCAAAAAAGGAAATGGAATCGGCGGGTACGGTGTAAACCCGAATGTAAATCTTCTTTCGGTCGATGTGTTTGACAGACAAGGCGGCGCCTATGATTATAATATTGCCCAGGGTGTTTTATATGCGGCAGAAAAAGAGGCTAAGGTGATTAACATTAGCATTGGAGGAGGGTTTCCCTCGCCGGTCCTAGAGGATGCCATCAAAAAGGCAATCTCTAAAGGGGTGGTTGTGGTAGCCGCTTCCGGTAATGACGGGATGGAAATGCGGAGTTATCCGGCAGCCTATGAAGGGGTTATCAGCGTCGGTTCGGTTGACAGCAAGAAGAAGCTCAGCTATTTTTCCAACTACGGAGCCACAACAGATATTGTGGCGCCTGGTGAGGATATATACGCGCCTATTTATGACAAAGAGAAAAAATCAACCTTTGGTGCGATGAGCGGAACAAGCATGGCCACGCCGGTCGTGGCAGGGGCGGCATCACTGCTTCTTTCAAAATATCCAAAACTTACTCCGGCACAAGTGGAATACATTTTGGAACAAACATCAACAGATCTCGGAGCATCAGGCTATGATATCAAATACGGAAACGGGCTTGTCAATCCAGTTTCAGCCTTGAAATATGATATAAAAAAACTTCCGGCTTTCGTAAAGGAAAACTGGACTGTAGATGAAATTTTTAAAAAGGCAGAAGTCATTAAACCTGAAGCAGGAGCAAAGAAAATCTCTGGATCAATCACAAAGCCTTATCAGCAAAACTGGGTGAAGTTTCATGTGGAAAAAGGGGAGTATATCCAGGCAAACCTTTCTAGCAGCTCTCCATATGATTACAAGGTAATGGTGAATTTTTACGGAAACGAAATAAAACAGCAGATTGAAGTAAACAAAACAATGCAGGGAAAGAACGAAGCTAAGCTGATTCAAGCTCCATTTACAGGAGACGTTGCTATTGGTGTGAAAGACGTGAACGGAAACTTTGATAAAAGCCGTTCAACGTACTCGTTATCCCTCACTAAAACAGACAAGCTTCCAGAGGATGAATCAAGCAAAGAAGCACCAATTGATATGAAAAGCGTTCCCGGAGCCTTGCATCTTACAGGCGAAGAAGGTGACGACGATTATTTCACCTTTAAATCAGGAGATACATCGCAGCTGATGAAATTCAGTGCCTCAGGAATTCCTGGAGTCAATATCGGGATTGAAGTGTACGATAAGGCTTCCCTCTTTCCGCCAGCTGACGATGATTCCAGAGATGGAGAAGGAACAGCTCCAAAAGACGGAGAAAAAGCTGCTTCCAATGAAAAACCGCCTGCCAAGGAGGAAGATATCCCGTCACTATTCTTTGCGAATAAAGGCGGCATGGGGGACGGTGAAACAATTACCTTCCTTGCTGAACCTGATACAGAGTATTATGTGAAAGTAACGAGCAAGAAGCTGAAGTTGGATGATTCCATGAGCTTCATTGAATTCATAAATATGCTTATGACTGGAGTGTTCGAGTTTGAGCAGGAACCTGGACAATCTCTGCTTCCTTATCAAGTTCACCTCGACAGCAAGCCGCTTCCAAATGATGAAGATGGCCTCCCAAGTGAAGAACCAAATGGAGAAGATAGCGGCGGGGACTATGATTCTGATAAGGAATATGAAAAGATCTCCAGCGCAGCCCTTCCTTATGTATTAGGAAGTACGCTAAGTGGCTATATTCAGAACGAGGGTGATGAGGATTGGTACTCATTCACTGCAGATAAAACCGGAATTTACAAATTTGAACTTCCTGGAACAGAGGGAAGGCCTCTGCTGCAGATTTCAGAAGTAATTGAGTCAAAGGACGAGGATGGAAAAACACATAGATTCTTAAATCCGATTGGCTATAATGTGGAAGGCGATTTCTTTTCTATGGGATTGTCGAAGGAAGTTTATACAGGATTTAAGGCAGGGAAAACATATTATTTAACTGCGGTCATGAATCCATTTTCTTCGAATCTTTCTTTTAATCCGTATCATATCAAGGGACAGTTCTATATGAAAGCTTCAGGAGACATTTATGAAGAAAATGACACACCTGAAAAGGCGAAAACAATGCCAAAAGGGCCGATTGAAGGAAACTTCGCCATGCCGAATGATACTGACACCTTTTATCTTGCGCCTTCCAAAACCGCCATTTACGGAGTGGACTTTCAGCGCAAGGAACTGACAGATTCTTTGAAAGCAAGATATCCTCAAGCGCTGCTGGCTCCTTTCTTCGGATTCGTGGCCATCACCGAGGATACGAACCTAAACCACAAGCTGGATGATGATGAATATGAAAAAACTACTTATGTAGAAAAAATGGATCAATCCGGCTTTAATTACGGTTCCTTTAAGGCTGAAAAAGGAAAAAGGTACTTTGTCACATTGCAGAGCTATATTGATAGCGCCTCACCGCTGACATTATGGCCATATAAGCTGACTGTTGCACCGGTGAATCAAAGCGATGAAGACGCTTCTTCCAAAGTGCGTAATAATACACCGTCGAAACCGCTGCAGTTTAAAAAGATTAATAGCAAAACCTACTCTGCAAGTGCAAGTTTGAATGCAGGAGTCGGAGAAGGCGATGAAGACTGGTTTGCCTTCACATCCGCAAAAACTCAAACAGGGAAGATCACACTAAAAACAGGCAATGAAATCGACGGAGTGATTGAGGTTTACAAAAACGGGAAACGTGTCGCCTATAGTGATTACTACGCACAGGGAGACAGCGAAATCTTATCGCTTAACCTATCAAAAGGCACATACTACATCAAAGTCCGCGACAGCAAAGGAAATGCATCTTTCAATCAGTACGGATTAACGATTGCATTGAATTAGATACCTTTTAAGCAGCTCTCCTTTAGGGGGCTGCTTTTTTCTGCACATTTCTCATGAGAAGGTGCATGGATTTGGGAAGTTGCATGATTTTATGGGAAAGTCGCATGATTTCGAGAAAAGTTGCACGAATTTGCTGTAAAGGTGCATGATTATGGCTAAAAGCCGCATGATTTCTGGAGTAATCCCTGATTGTTAAGCATCAGAGCTGTGAAAAGAGCCTTAAAAGAGCGTATCAAAACCTTAAGATACCCTAAGTGTTTTAGAAAGACCATGAAAACAAGATAAACTTCAAAAATATAAAAATCCCCCGGCTTCTAAAGTCCAGGGGATATATTAATTCTTATAATGTTTTGCAGCCCATGTATCTTGGTTTCCAGTAGGAGTTGCTTAAGCTGGCGATGCTTACTCCGTGGGAAGAAGATGAGTTGATGAACTGGTTGTTTCCTATATATATGCCAACATGGGAGACGCCTGATCCGCCAGTGTTGAAGAATACGAGATCTCCTTTTACTGGGGCAGAGGTTTTTAGTCCGATGTTAGAGTAAAGCTGTGAGGAAGTCCTTGGAAGGATGATTCCTTGTTTTTGATAGACGTAATAGATCAAGCCTGAGCAATCGAATCCGGATGGAGTCATGCCTCCCCATCTGTAAGGAACACCCATGTATTGTTTGGCAGTACTGATAAGTCTTGGGACATCAACATTGTATACGCCCATAGCATTGTAGGTATTGCGTCCGGAAATTCCGTCAGCAGTCAGTCTTTTTGCGGATTGGAATCTTTTAACGGCACTAGTTGTTGAAGGACCGTAGTATGTAGTATATGAACCTGAATAGCTATAATAGCCTTTGATTTTTAATAGATTTTGGAGCTGCCTGACATCTGTACTTGTCATAGCAGGTTTAAGAGTTTTGTCTCCGATATTTGCGGAAGCCTGATGGCTGAAAAGCGGTGATAGCATAATGGCGGCAGCGGCTGCAACAGAAGCGATTACTTTTTTCATGATGTGTGTTGTTTCCTCCCGAATAATATCTTGGATAACTTGTACAATCATGGTAATACAGGAATGTTACAATAAACGCGCAATAATATTACAATTGTATTACAATTTTGAAATAGTAATCATTGGTAAATTTAATTTAGGTAAATTTTGACACATGAACATAAAATTTCTTAATATGATATAATTCGACTAGATGTTTATTTAATGGTAACAGGGGAGAATCGCATGATATCTAAAGTTAAAGAGCTTTTTAATGAAAGTTCAAAAGATTTGAAAAGACTATTTAAATTAACAGAAAAAGTAAATAAATTAGAGAAAAAGTATGAGAAATTGTCAGATTCAGAGTTAAAGGCATGTACTGAGGCCTTTAAAGAGAAGCTGAAATCCGGAGAGACTATTGAGAATATTCAATCAGAGGCGTTTGCTGTTGTAAGGGAAGCTGCCAAAAGGGTAATGGGTCTCAGGCACTATGATGTGCAGCTGATTGGCGGAGCTGTCATGAATGAGGGCAGTATTGCCCAGATGAATACAGGGGAAGGGAAAACACTTGTTGCCACTCTTCCAAGCTATCTGCGCGCGCTTGAAGGAAAAGGAGTTCACATCATTACAGCGAATGAATACCTTGCCAGCCGCGATAAAGAACTAATGGGCCAGGTTCATGAGTTTCTTGGCCTGACGGTTGGATTGAATATCTCCCAGATGGAAAACGCTGAAAAAAGAGCGGCCTATCAGGCTGATATCACGTACGGAACTGGCACAGAGTTTGGTTTTGACTATCTTCGCGACAACATGGTATTCCGTAAGGAAGATAAAGTTCAAAGGGGCCATCATTATGCGATTGTCGATGAAGTGGACAGTATTTTGATTGATGAAGCGAAGACACCTTTGATTATTGCCAACCAGTCCAGCGAGGGAGCCGAGCTGTTCAGGATTACCGCTGAGATTGTCAGGAATTTTAAAAAAGATGAGGATTATGATTTATTCCAGGATACCAAGCAAACCTTCTTAAGCGATGGAGGTTCGAAAAAGATTGAACAAGCTTTTGGAATAGACAATCTGTATGAAGCCGAGCATCAGGAGCTTCTTCACCATGTGATGCAGTCTCTGCGTGCATCCGTCATCATGAAAAAAGACGTGGATTACATTATCAAAGAAGGAAAGATTGTCATAATCGACCAGTTCACTGGAAGGGTTATGGAAGGCCGTACATTCAGCGAGGGCCTTCATCAGGCAATCGAAGCAAAGGAAGGTCTTGAAATTTCTGAGGAAAATGAAACACATGCAACGATTACGATTCAAAACTATTTCCGCATGTACAAAAACCTTTCCGGAATGACAGGCAGTGCCACACCTTCTAAAAAGGAATTCTGGGAAACGTACCGGCTGAACGTCGTCACCATCCCTACAAATAAAGAAGTCCGCCGAATCGATTATGACGATCTGGTATATAAGGATCAGCCTTCAAAAATCAAGAAGATCATTGAAGAAGTCAGTGTGATGCACGGCAAAAAGCGTCCTGTCCTGATCGGGACGACTTCTATTGAGCAATCTGAGAAATTATCGGCGCATTTGAAGAAGGCAAAAATCAAGCATCAGATATTAAATGCCAAAACAGAAGAAGATGAAGCAAAAATGATTTCAATGGCCGGCCAAAAAGGCCAGGTTATGCTTGCGACGAACATGGCTGGACGGGGAACGGACATCCTGCTTGGCGAAGGAGTCAGGGAACTTGGCGGCCTTCATA
Source organism: Bacillus sp. MUM 13 (assembly GCF_001866725.1). Lineage (NCBI taxonomy): Bacteria > Bacillati > Bacillota > Bacilli > Caryophanales > Bacillaceae > Bacillus > Bacillus sp. MUM 13. Next base: position 102,772 of record NZ_MLYQ01000040.1, on the reverse strand, counting down.
TTATCGGGACGGAAAGGCATGAAAGCAACAGAATCGATATGCAGCTGAGAGGGCGTTCAGGACGCCAGGGAGATGAAGGCTCATCGCAATTCATTATCTCGCTTGAAGATGATTTGTTCCTTTATTACGATGAAGAAGAAAAAGAACGCTATATGAAAAAAGTAAAAACAGACACTAACGGCCTTGTGCTTACACCGGATCCCGTAAAGTTCACCAAAAAGGTCCAGGAAATGATCGAAAGTACACACTACAGCTCCCGCAGCCATCTGCTGAAGCTTGAAAATGTGCTGGATCAGCAGAGCAAGGTTGTATATTCCATGAGGGACAGGGTTCTTGACCTGGAAAGTGATGAAATGTTCCAGGAGCTCCTCCAGTATATGGAACGTTATATCGTTCAGATTATAGACAGATATTATCCGGAAGATCCTGCAGAATGGAATCATGAGGGGCTTGAATATGAACTTTCCATCTTGTTCTTTGCCCAGCATTTCCCGCAAGGAAGTCTGGCTGAACTTGAGAAAGCTGAGGCAGAGAGTCTGATATGGAGCGAGTTTGCCCATTTGAAAGAAATGATTTCCACTCTGGAAGAAGATGAAGGGTTAAGCATGCAATTGAAGCAGTTCATGCTTTCAGCCATCGATACGAACTGGATCACCCATTTGAATTTGATGAGCCAGATTAAAGACGGAATCCATCTTCGCAGCTATGCACAAGATGATCCTTATGTTCAGTTTGAAAAAGAAGGAATGGCAGAATTCAAACAGCTGATTGCCGATATCGAGTCAGAAATCAGCATCCGCTTCTCTGAATTCATGAAAAATGCCTATGATTATACAAATGATGATGAAGAAGGTGAAGAGTGATGGGATTATTCAAGAAAAAATCACCTATGCCAGTTAAAGAACCAATCGCACAACCCCCGGAGAACCTGTCTGAAACACTTGCAGACTTAGGGACGGATACAAGTTTATATTTTCACCCTGATTGGGAGCTGAGTGCTTCTGAGCAATATGTGTACCGTTTCCGCCATCAGCAGCTGGAAGCTCTGAAGCCTAACCAATTATCAATTACAGGACTGAATATGGCAGAGCTTGACGGCGATATCATGGTGGTAGCATTTTTGCGCAACACTCTTCCGAAAGCCGTGAATTTTGAAGAAGTTGATCTGCTGCTGATTGATAAAGACGGAAAAGCATTTGCCAAAAAACAGTTCGAAATGGATGATATCGGTGAAATGCCGCCGATGTCCTGCATGCCATGGAGATTTCTGTTTTTGAAGGAAGACCGGGTATCCGAGGAGATTCCTGAAGACGGCTGGAAGATTGCCTTTCAGCTGAAGCAGCCTCAAAAGGAAGCTTTAGATCTTGATAGTACATGGGAAAATCAGATTTCCGCCGAACAGCGCAAGTATCTGGAGGAAATGGTTACGAACCTTCCTAAACTGAATCCCGGAGAGATCAATTTAATGGGAATCGAAGCCACTATGAAAGATGATGGGACACTTGCTTGCGTGGTTCTTATCCGCAATGGAAACGATAAGAACATCAAGCTTGAGACCATTCCTTTAGTTGTGGAAGACGCTGATGGCGACATTGTCTGCCAGGGCGGATTTACACTAGAGAACTTTGAAGTGAAAGCAAATACCAGTAAGCCATGGACATTCATTTTCCCTGCTGCGCTTATTACAAAGCCTCAGCCTAATTTTGAAAGGTGGAAGGTATATCCTCCGCAATCTTAATGGAGGCGCAAAAAAACCTGTTCTTTTTGAACAGGTTTTTTCGTGCTTACTCTTGTTCTATGTATATCAACACCAGAAGGCTAGCGCTTCCACCGTTTTCTAGCCCTTATGTAAAGTCCGGCCAGTTGATTTGTATCTGGTCGCCTTCTATTTTTTCAAGTGTCCGGTATTTGAATGGAAGAAGATCGCTGTCAGGCTTGCCGATGAATTCTCTGATCAGCTCAAACGGCAGAAGTTCAAATTGATCGGATGCTTCGGAGATAAAGTATACCCCGGCAATTTGTCCGCTGCTGCTCATATCTAGTGTGAGAAATGCAGGATAATAAGTTTGGTCTTTTGCTTCAAGGATCCCTTTTGCAGTGATCTTGCCATCTGGCTCAGTTTCAACAGCATCGTTTGAGATTTTGTCCAGAACCTTTAATGCCCAGCCCGGCTTTTTGTAGCCGCCAATGATCTTGGGCGGGGTATTTTTTAATTGTTCTTTGAGATGGTTGATCTGATTTTGGTTATTATCCATGATCTATTCCTCCTTATAGTGAATACAAGTCCATGCCAGGCAACTTGCATACTCCTGATGTATATGCCAGGCACCGTCAAAAAAAGGCGGATGCGGTGCAGGAACTGGATATCTTGCTCTTTAAATGCCTGGCTTTCAATGCATTTTATACAGCGTAGGAGCCTGATGACCTTAATAATGAAGAAATTAAACTGATTCTCTCCATTGCCTGAATCCTTATAATTCGTTAAGCTTGGTGTGACGCAAATAGAGTTTACAATATGGATAATCATAACATACTTTATTTCTTTAGATATATTCATTCACCGTCATTTTTGTTGTGGAGCGTTAAATCCAGGACACTCGCTTCGTTAAAGTACCGGGAGAAACTTTGAATGGTAGAATTAGCATAGGAATTTTTTATAAAATCATCAGCACGGGGCAGCGGGAAGATGGGGCTTCCTGAAAGGGTACTATCCAAGCATCTAAACCAGTGGATATGTCTCTTTCTATTAAATTCCGAAGACTTTTGCTCTACCCGGGTTCCTGCAAAAAACCAGGCAGCTGAGGCAGGCCTGGTTCTTCAGGTTTTATAAGCTTCTATAACCTGCGAATCTGGTTTGATAGTAAGACATGCTGAGTGAGCTGATTTGCACGCCTTTACTCGAGCTGGCATGAATGAACTGTCCGTTTCCTATGTAAATCCCCATATGCGAAATGAGGACCGAGCTTGCCGGATTGGTAGAAAAGAAAACCAGGTCGCCGGGTTTAGGAGCTGCTACGGATTTGCCAAGGTCATAATAAGTGGCTGCAGAAACTCTTGAAATCTGGTAGCCGGAATTTTTAAAAACGTAATAAATGAAACCGCTGCAGTCAAAGCCATCAGGTGATGCTCCAGCCCATGAGTATGGCACACCGATCATTTTCTTTGCCATTGCAATTACAGAGCTTGCGTCCTTGGCTGGAAGCGGATTTGGCTTTGCTTCAGCAGGTGGTGCCGGTGCTGGTGCTGGTGCAGTTCCGCTTTTAGGAATCAGCAGGCTTTGCCCTACAGTGAGTGCATCAGTTTTTAAATGATTGAAATCAATGATGCTTTGCGGGGAAGTTTTAAATTGAGAAGCGATTTTCCATAAGCTGTCACCAGACTTTACAAGATAAGCCGAGCTTTCGGTTTTGCCTTCTGTATTGGCAGGCTTCGGCAGTGTCACCACGGTCTTTTCTTTAGTTTGGGAGATAATCAGTTTTTGCCCTATGTATATACTGGCGGTTTTAAGATTGTTTAGTTTTTTCAGTTCTGCCAGAGTGAGAGAATATTTATTGGCAATCTTGATTAAGGAGTCTCCCTTTGTGACTGTATATGTAACTGAATTGGTTTTCTTTAATGTGACCTTTGTATCTGGAACTGTCAGCTTCTGATTGATGCGCAGGCTATCGGAAGACAGTTTGTTCATTTGTTTAAGCTTGGCGACGGTAATATGGTGAGCGCTGGCGATTTTTGAGAGGCTGTCGCCGCTTTTTACGATATATGTATCAGCAAGTGCCGGGGAGGCGAATGCGGATGATATGACCGCTGCAGCTGACAGTGTGACAATGCCCTTGTTCATTAATTTCCCACCTCGGAGTCTTTTTTCCTATTCTACCAAATAAAGAATTGCAAGATATATTACAATTTGATTACATTTGGCGATTTAACAATTTGTATGCTGAATTTTAGTTTAATTGCTTGATATATGTAAAATAGTGTAATTTTAATAGTGCTTCAGTTGGGTGGAGGCGTCTTTTTGGAGTTCGCTCGAATGAAGGCGGATTTGGCTCGAATCAGAAGGAATTTGGCTCGAATCACTGGGTAACTGGCTCGAATCAGACTCAATTTGAAACTATTATCCAATTAAATGGAAATTATGAGCGTTTCAGCTGCCACAGCAGTTGGGCGGAAGGATGCGTCTAATTGTAGTTCGCTCGAATGGAGGCGGATTTGGCTCTAATCAGAAGGGATTTGGCTCGAATCGGTGTGTAACTGGCTCGAATCAGGCTCAATTTGAAACTATTATCCAATTAAATGGAAATTATAAGCATTTCCGCTGCCGCAGCAGTTGGGTGGAAGGAGGCGTACAATTGGAATTCGCTCGAATGGAAGCGGATTTGGCTCGAATCGGTGTGTAACTGCTCGAATCAGGCTCAATTTGAAACTATTATCCATTTAAATGGAAATCCCAAGCCCTAACCGCACCCAAAAAAAGCCAATGACAGCGGCTGTCATTGGCTTTTCGTATTTACTAGTTTAAAAGTAGAACTTGTTTTAGTGCTTTTATTGCCGGCATCATCGGCAGCTTTGACTAAAAACCTGTAATTTCCGCTCAATGCTTGTGCGTTTGCGGCAAACTTTCCTTCCCATCCGGCGGTGGATATTCCTTGAGGGAGGGATTTACCGGAGATCAGTGTTTTAATCGTCTGGTTTTTGCTGTTAATGATAGACACACTCGCTTTTACTTTTTCATTCATGCCGATCTTGACAGATATCCTGCTGCTTTCTGACGGTTTAAATACATGAGCAGATTTCAGCGTTACAACAGGAGGCGTGCTGTCGGCGATTAGCTTCAGGTTTACTGGAGCACTGATTCTTCCTGCTGTGTCTTTTGCAGACATTTCCAACGTATAGGATCCGTCAGGAACGATTCCGCCCTTGCTGTTTTTCCCGTCCCATTTCAGCGTATTTTTTCCGCCGTTTAAGGTCTTGTTTGACAGCAGTGTTTTTACGGTTTTACCTGTTTTGTCCGTGACTGCAGCTGTAAGGGCAGTGTTTTTATTCAGCTCGATAGGCACGATCAATGTCTTTTTTGTAGCCGGCGAAAAGGCCGTGATTTTGCTGCTGGCACTCAAACTGGGAATGACAGAGTCATTAATGGTGATATAAGAGCTTTTGAATAGAGTGTGCTTCCCATTCGTGACTTTTGCCGTCATTTTATATCTTCCTTGTGGTGCAAATGCCCCGCTGGTCAATTTCCCGTTCCATGTGAAAGAAAGAGGAGTATCAGAGAGAGTTTTATTCCTGGTTATTATGCTGACTACTTTATGTTTTTGATTTGTTACATAAAGGGAGGCTTTTGTCAGCTGTTGAGCTGAAAACTGCACAGATATCGTGTTCTTTCCGTTCTCGTTAAGGGTGCTGGCAGAAAGCTTTAAACTGGATACGGGACTCGGAGTGTTTATTAATGCCTGGTTTGCATCAGGAAGGCCGTATCCGAAGTATTTGTCCCAGCCTTTTTCGCCAAGGTCAGCTGCGGATTTCTTTAAAATGCTGATGACCCCATCCGGCTTTAAAAAAGGATTTTTCGATAAAATCAGGGCTGCTGTACCCGCAATGGCAGGTGAGGCCATGGAGGTTCCGCTCAGGTATCCATAAGAACTATGAGGCATTGTTGAGTAAATATCTGTTCCTGGAGCAGTGAAGTCAATATAAGTTCCGTAATTAGAAAAGGGTGCAGCATGCTTTTCTGGATCAATGGCACTAACGCCGACGACAGATTTCAGGGCTGCAGGATAGCAGAGTTTGCTTGTATGATCATTCCCGGCTGCTGCAGTGATGAAGACTCCATGTGAAGAGGCATATTTCACGGCATAATCCATGATCGATGAATAGTCGCTCATTGTCAGGCTAAGGTTGATGACATCGGCTCCTGCTTTCACTGAGTGGATGATCGCATCTGCAATATCATAATCGCTTGAATCATTGCCTGTGAACACATTGACCGGCATGATACTTACTCCAGGCGCAATGCCGACTGTATCGCTCTTATTGACAGCGGCGCCGATTATTCCTGAAACATGGGTACCGTGCTCATCAGCAGGGATGGTTTTAGTGCCAGTCACCGCGTTATAAGGAGTAATGATCCTGCCCTGAAATTCAGGGTGTGTCACCTGCATTCCACCGTCGATGACAGCCACCTTAATATCACTGGAACCTCGTGTAGTATCCCACGCTTGTTCAGCATGCATCATAGGAACATTCCATTGCTTGCGGTATCCGCTGTCGCTTGGAATATAGCTTGCCTTCACAAGATAGTTCAGCTGAACATCCTTAATCCGGCTGTCTTTTTTAAGCATATTGGCCGTTTTCATAAGGTTTGTATGTACAGGGAAAGCCAGCCTTGAATAATCCCCTGTTTGCAGTTCGTCATTTTCAATGGCTCCGTATGTTTTCAAAATATCCTCTTTTTGCTGAGCGTTTACAGCTCCCCGGAATTTAATGATTAAATGATTTTTGCTATATGAGCTGTCCGTCTGGGAAAGCTGCCGGGAAGAATTCTTGTGCAGCACATCCTTATTAGGTGCAGCATCCGCATCAGCTGCACTCATGAAGCTGAGTGAAAGCGCACAAATTACTGAAAGTAGAGGTTTCATCTTCAGTCTCCTGTCTGTTTCTGCATTGTTTGTAATCTTTCAAACCTGCAATCTATCATCATTTTATCATGACAAAACAGCAAATCACATTGGTCTACAGAGCCATTTTTTAAGAACAGGAAAAGGATGAATTTAAAAATAATGTAAAAAAGTGTTAACAATAATACCGGTTTCTAGGATAATAGAAGTGCGGACGCGGGTCTCATGAAAAAATTACCATGTAAAAGGTGAGTTATAGCTTCCGATATTACTAGAAGATGCTAGTGTTTTACAAACTTAATAAGCACTGCAGGCTATTTGCATTGTGAGAATGAATCAAAGGAATCAAATAGACAGAATCAACAAACTATTAAAGGTCTGGAAAGGATGTCATGATGAAGAATATTGGCAAGGCGCTGATTTTATCAACAAGTATTTTTGCCGGAGCGGCGGCATATGTGAATCCAACGGGGAATCTGCAGGCAGAAGCCAGCAGCGTCACTTCAATCAGCAAAACTTCATTTCAAACTACAGCCAATTTAAATATACGAATGTCTGCCAACTCAAAGGCCAAGCTGATTATCACTGTTCCGAAGGGCAAGATCGTGACGGCCACGCAAAGAATAGGAAGCTGGTACAAAGTTTCCTATACGTATAAATCAGGCGGGAAGAATGTTACGAAGGCAGGCTGGGTAAGCGGCAATTACCTGAATGGAGTGAAAGCCCCAATCTCGCCCGTCTATCTTTTTACAAATAAAACCTCTAAGCTCTATTCCTCACCGGATACCAAAAAGAAGGAAGTTTACTCAGTTGCCGGCAATACCGGTTTTTATTCAAAAATAAAAGTGGTAAATAGCGCGGGACAAACATGGTACCAGATTTCTTATAAAGGAAAAACTTTATACGTAAACAGCAGCGATACTGCAAAAAAAACGAAGTCAGACTTCACTCAAGCTAAATACACTGCCAAAAAGGATACCTATATCTATCAAAGCTACGGAAGCTCTTATACTAGAATCATTAAAGTGCCAAAGTCGGCATTCGTCACATCCAAAAGCAAAGTTGGAGATTGGTATGCGGTTTCCTACGGCGGAAAATCCGGATACACCATGAGTGCGGATCTTGCTAAATATAATGAAGTCACCTTCAAGCTGATTGATACAGATGAAACCTATTACTTTTCTAAATCATCCATTAAACTCTATGCAGCACCGGATGCCACTAAGCAACCCGTTTTATCCTCAGAAGCTAACGAGGGTTTTGTGTCTAAAAAAGAAGCAGTGAACAGCCTTGGCGAAACATGGTATTGCGTAGAGATGAACGGCAAGAATTATTACGTTAAAAATTCAGATGTGACCAGTGAAGCCTTTATGCCGGTTTCAGCATCCAAATTTAAACTAACGGCAGCATCCAGTTTGTTCGAATTATTTGGGACACAATATAATGTGCTTACAAATGTGCCAAAGGACACCATTGTCACTCCTGATAAAAAAATCGGCAGCTGGTATCATATTTCCTTTGAAGGGCAGTCGGGATATATTTCTGAAAGTGAATTGGTTCCGTATACCGACTATACTGAACAAAAAATTACGAAGACAACATTTGTGACAACCTCCGAACTGAATATCAGAGGATCTGCTGATGCAGCTTCCGGACTGTTGTCAGTCATTCCTGCCAGCACCCTTGTTGCGGCGGATTATAAAACGTCAAATGGCTGGTATAAAGTAGCCTATGATGGAAAAACAGGTTATGTTTCAGGAAGCTATCTGAAACAGGTAGTTACGGGAGACCCGCTGACAAACCATGACAGTTACCAGTTTATTGACCTGCGTACAAAATCTAATGTTACAGCTGCACAAATCAATAGCTATATTGCAAAAAACTTGAAGGCAGGGCAGGTTAGTGTGTTAACGAATAAAGGCCAGGCATTCATTGATGCAGGCAATAGATACGGAGTGAATGCGCTGTACCTTGCCGCACACGCCATACATGAAAGTGATTTTGGCAGATCAAACATTTCGTTGGGGAAAAATAACTTATTTGGTTTTGGAGCATTCGATATTTCTCCATTTGTTGCTTCATACCGTTTTTCGACGATAGATTTATGTATTAATTACATTGCTGCTGAGATAAAATCCACGTACTTAAATAAGGCGAGCTGGAAATATAGCGGAGCATATCTTGGCTTCAGTACAAAAGATATGAAGAATACCCGCATCGATCAAAATAGTGAAGGCATGAACTTTTACTATGCGAGCGATCCTAACTGGGGAAAATCGATTGCAAGGCATATGGAAAATATGCTTCCTTATGATAAAGCCTACTACAAAAATGCAGTGATTAATCCAACTGTTCCAGGCCAGCCTGGGATACCGGGCGGAAGCGACGTTTTTCCAGCAGGCATAACCGCAGTGGCCAAACAGGATCTGGTTTTAAACAGCGCTAAGGGCGTGAACGATAAAGTCAAAACCATTAAATCTGGATCATCATTCAATCTGCTGGAAAAAACGAATAATTACTGGGTCAGAGTATCAATCAACAATGTGGAATATTGGATAAACACTATCAAATTCGATAAATATAAAAACTATCTTGCCGTTCAGAACCTGGGCAGAATCACAGGTGCAAGTTCTGTGAACATCAGGAAAGATGCAACTGCGTCATCTGATATTCTTGGTTCTTATAAATTGAATGACTATGTTTCTATTGTTCCGCAAAAAGATGGCACTGCAACAATGAATCCCGCAAAAACATGGTATAAAGTACAGCTTTCCGATGGAACCTTTGCATGGGTCAGCGCCACATATGTAGCACGTGAACTTCAATAAACCACATGGACTCCGCAATTGCGGGGTCTTTTGTTATTTTAACGGGTATGTCATGGTCAATAGTTTTGGGTGAACATGATAGTTTCAGGCAGACGTTCCGAAACTGGAATTTCCAAATAACTGGATAATTTTCCGGAATCAAACTTGATTCGAGCTAGATTCCTGCTCATTCGAGCAAATTTTAGTATCCATCTAAAATAGGGCATAAAAAAGCAGGCGCCATAATATCAGGGTGCCTGCATCATCTTTTACTTGATTAAATATGTTGGAACGTCGAGCTGCATGGTGTATTTAGATAGCTGGGAATACATTTGCGAAATCCTGGAGGTTTGTTTGACCGCCCAGCCGATGTCAGTTGCGTATTGGTGTGTGGCATAGCCTTTTTTGGCCATTCCATCAGGGTTCCAGCGCATTTTATAAAGGGTATCCTGGCCGGCGTTTACATAGCCGTCACCGATGAATTTCGCTCCTCCGATAATTGCTGCATCCGGTGTAAACCAGCCTGCACTATAGGCGTACTCAGAGCCGCATCGTTCCGGACAGGAATCCTTTGCACCGATTCCGTACATATTATAGACCGTTTTAGGAGTTACGGCCTTGCCGTTTACACTTTTAACAAGAATACCATTAGATAACTTAGAACTGCCGTTTCCTGTTTCAAGCAGCGAATGGCTGATCAGGTAGATTTCATTGACGCCGTATGTTTTGCTTGCTGAAAGATAGGAAGCAGCTCTTCCTGTAAGGATGCCTTTACTTTTTAAAATCGTGTTATTAATTTCAGCTGCATCTGTTCCAGCAGATTTTGATAATGTTAGAAATTGATAAAAAGAGCTGGATGTTTGAATGAAATTTCCTGGATCAACATAATATTTCACCTGGCTGCTTGAAGCCGTCTTCCAGGAGCCTGATGAATCTGTCTGCGGATTCACCTTCATTTGCAGGGAAACTGCATCATCATAGGTTAAATCATAATACGATAATCCCTGTACATCGCTGCTTTTAATATAGCCAGTCGTTTTGACGCCGCTAACATAGACACTGGCTTCGAACCAATTATCTGAAAGGGTGCTGTATTTCAGGATTGAACGCTCTTTGTAGCTTTTTAGAACCTTGGAAACATCTGCCGCCTTGGAATAAATCTTAGTCGGACTCTTCATGGCCACCCCGCTTAATGACTGTTTGGTGCTCCACAGGTTTTCGAGGTCACTTTTCTTGATATAGCCAGTTGTTGCTTTTCCGCCGATGAAAACATTGCACTCCATCCAGCTTTCAGAAAGAGTTTTATACTTTAAAATTGTACCTGCTTCATAGCTTTTTAGTACCTTAGAGCCTGAATAGGCGGTACTGTATATTTTGGTCGGACTGCTTTTTCCGATTCCCTGCAGGTTTTCCTGTTCATCAACAAGCTTTTCAGCATCGCTTACATTCAAGTAACCAGTTTTTTGGATGCCATTCACATAGAATTTTGCTTCATACCAGTTTTCTGAGAAAGTTTTAAAAACTAAAACCTTTCCTGCTGGATAGCTTTTGAGCGACTTTGAACTTGACGAAGCTTTTTCATGCATGATTGTTGGGTTTTTTAATGACAATCCTTTTACCGATTGCTGTGACGAAAACAGATTTTCTGCATCACTGGCCTTCAGGTATCCGATGACTGCCGTGCCGTTTACGTAAAATCTGGCTTGATACCAGCTTGAAGTAAAGGTTTTATAGGTTAAAACAGTTCCCGGCTGATAGGTTTTCAGCACTTTAGATCCTGCTGATGCACTGGAATGCATATTGGTGGGGGTTTTTAATGCAATTCCGCGAAGAGTTTGCGGATTATCGGTGACATTTTCAACATCACTGGCACTTATGTAGCCAATTGTTGCCTGGCCATTGATGAAAATCCGTGCCTTGTGCCAGCTTGAGGTATACGCCTGATATTTTAGTACAGTTCCCTGGCCGTAGCTTTTAAGTACTTTTGAACTTGTTGAAGCAGAGGTGTATATATTTGTAGGGCTTTTTACCGCAGCCCCCTGAATCAGTGGCAATGATGAATCCCAGACCGGATCTTCTGCAGCAAAAGCCGCGGGGCCAGTTAGAGACAATAAAGACAGCAATAATGATAACGACAAGATAAACATACAAGCTTTTCTCATTTCTTTGATAACATCCCCTGTTTTAATAGTTTCAGGAAACTATGGGTCTATCTATCTTTAATCCCTCAATTTCCCTTTTACTATTGTAACATACGATTTTATGGTTAAAAGACCATATTTTTCTTTGGTATAATTTACATGTTTAATTTCTGGGAAAAGAGGGCTGGGAGCATGAAAACAGGAAGATGTATGATTTTCTTAAAAAGTTGCATGAATTTGGGGAAAGCTGCACGATTTCTTTAAAAAATCGCATGATTTAGGAAATGAGGTGATGAAAACTTGCATAATCAGGGTGAAAGCTCCTGCTTATTACATAAAAAAAAACGGAGAAGACCCGTAACGAGTCTTCTCCGTTTATTTTTTGAATAGAAAGTTCACCAGCTTTTTGCTGGAGTTTCCATCAGAGTATTCATTCCATTTTTCTTTAAATCTTTTGATCCTGCCGTAATCAGCGGATGCCGTTTTTATTTTTTCGATGATCTCTTGTGTTGTGTAAACGACAGGTCCGGGCATTTGTGTTTCATAGTCTTCCCAGAAGCCGCGCTCTTTTTCGTAATGCTCCAAGTCATAGGCAAAGAAAATCATTGGTTTTTCCAAAAAGGCGTATTCAAAAGGAATGGAAGAGTAATCTGTTATCAGCAGGTCCGTGATTAGCAAAATCTCATTTACATCATGATAATTTGTAAGATCATATACGAATCCCGGAAATTGTTTCTCCAAATCGTGTTCACCAGACACAGCTGGGTGGAGCTTAAGCAGGAGAACATATTCATCTTGGTGAAATTCATCATAAAGTTTTTGAATATCAAGCACAATGGAGCTTGTTTTCAGCTCATTTTCCCTGAAGGTAGGAGCGTATAAGATCGTCCTTTTCTCCTCAAGCCCCGGAAATTGCCCCAGAAGTGACTGATAGGCAGCTGATTTTTTTTCTTCATCAAAAAAGAAATCGGTTCTTGGAACACCTGTGCTCAGTATATTTCCGTCAGGCAGCCCAAAGCTCGCCTTAAAGATGCCAGACATGGTATCAGATCCGGAAACAACGTAACGGAACTGGTTGTATACACGCTGAAAGCGCTCCTTCGCACGCCGGCTGCGGTTTAGGGCAGAAGGGTCTTTTAAGCCGAATTGCTTTACTGCCCCAGCGGCATGCCAGACCTGGACACAAGTGACGGCAGGCCTGAACGAGATGGCAGAAAGAAAGCCGAAATAGTTGTCTATGATTACCACTTTGGATGTGGCCAGATGGTAAATAGAGAGCAGGTAGTGCAGAAGATGTTTGATTTCAAAGTGAAAGACGATGGTTTTCCCATCGCCTTTAAAATCTGCTCTGCTATGATTCCCTTTTAAGATGATTCTTTTGCCTTCAATTCCCTGTGCGTTCATTTCATCGAGGATATAACGCGCATTATCACCGAATGACACAACAAAAGCTGTTTTCTTTTTTAAAGGAAAAAGGCGGAAGACAGAAAAGAGAGCCTTAAATATAAGCAGATACAGCTCTATTGCCAGTTCTCTAGCCATTATTGACTGTCAGAAGATCGTCTTTGATCTTGCTGGTAGAAATTCCGATGGTTCTTGGAAGATAGACAACTTCACAGACCTCGTTCAATTCATCAAATTTGCCCTTCCAGTCATCGCCCATGACAAACACATCCACGCCTTCACGGATGATATCTTCTTTCTTTTGTTCCCAGCTGTTTTCTGCGATTACTTCATCCACATAGCGGATGGATTCAAGAATCATTTTTCTGTTTTCAAAGCTGTGGTAGGCTTTTTTATTTTTAAGTTCATTAAATTCGTCAGAAGAGATGGCAACAATCAGATAGTCGCCAAGAGCTTTAGCTCGCTTCAATAAGTTGATATGCCCCCAGTGAAGCAAATCGAATGTACCGTACGTAATAACCTTCTTCATGCGTAGTATTCCTCCAGTCAAATCTATTAATCAATCGTTTGATTAAATTTAAAGCAGTCTATTTAAACCAGCGTAAGCAGGCGCTTGCGCTTTTTATCTCATGGCTTCATGCATAATAAGGAAATAGAACATTTTAATAGTGTAAACTCTACCTAATTATAACCTATTTGATTTACAAATAAACAACAAACATTTAACAAACATGTGTTGAATTCTTATAGACTTCCGGCAATGTGATTTATTTTACTTGGTTTTTATATTCCAGACAAGGGATTGGAGTGAATTTATTATAAAAGCTGCGGAAGAACTATTGTAAATCCTGACAAATTAAGGATGGGAGCATAGGCCATTTTGCTTCTTTTTTGAGCGGAAAAAAGGGCGGCCCTCTATAAATGATGCATGCTGCTGAAAAGCGGGGGGAGAATAGGAAGAAAATCTTAGGAACTCAAGCGGGGCACATGCTATTCATTGTTGAGAAAAAAGCTGAAAACGTATATGATTTTATAATGGTTGTGATGAAAGAATTTCTTATTTCATCAGTGACCAAGTTGAATAAATGCGAGTGTTTCTTCCGGTTTATTCTAAACAGCAATGTTTTCATAAATATTTAAATTTCAGGTGGTTATTCATGAAGATGAAATTATTTCGATTTTTAAAGCGCAGCAAGAACAAAATCAGACTGAAGCATAAGCTGTCTGTTTCACAGGAAAATGGAACAATCTTCATCCAGGGAGCATTCTCCAAGGAGTTTTATTGTGCAAAAGAGCTGTGGGTGAAGGTAAGGGAAACGGGTGAGATGTTTAAAGCATCTGAGATAAGGCCGAAACCTGTCTTTTCATTCCAGGTTGATATTGATGATCAATTTAGAAACTTAAAGACAGATGATTCGACTGCCTTGGACTTTTTTATCAAAGTTAGGGTGCCTGAGGGAAAGGTTCGGAGAGGTCCAAGTGAAGATCAGGAAATAAAGATAATCGATGGACAAGCATTTGTTGAATATTTAATTAGGCTGGGAAGATTTCAGCATACCGAAATTAAACGATCTTCGTATTTCTATTCTAGAAATAAAAGAGGTATTCTTTTTGTTACAAAAAAGGGGAATTTATCTTTCTTGATTAACCAAGACCCTGCATTGTCTATGCGATCTCAAATTGAAAAAATCTCCTATGAGCAAAGTAAGATGATTATAGAGGGGAAGATATTTACAAAGAGTTCTCAAATAACAAATGGAGTAATTTTTATCAAAGGAAGAAAGACAAATATGGAAGTATCCGCACAGTCAGTCTTCACGTTCGACCAAGAAGGAACAGCGAAAAAATTCGGTTTGAACCGCTATACTTATCGATCTGAAATGGATTTGGGACAAATTCACGATGCTGGGCTTGCTGAGGATGATATTTTCGATTTTTATTTCGACTTAACTCTGCATGATCAGCTTGAAGTGAAAAGGGCCAGAATCGGGCGCCCGACTGGCAGGGTCAAGCTTTTTCTTAAGGAGACCTTTGTAAGAAAGGGCAGCGAGGCCTATGTAATCAATCCTTACTTTACCTTCAAAGCAAAGAACCTATCCATTGAAGTGTATGGTTTTCCTGTAGATACGTTTAACTATTTGAGGAAAATGCGGCGTTTTGCTCCGCTGTACAGAATGTTTAATAAAAGCAAGGATGTCTGGCTGATTGGCGAAAGGTCTTATAAGGCCCAGGATACAGGCTATCATTTCTTTAAATATGTGCGGGAGAATTTTCCTGATAAAAACGCCTACTATGTTATTGAAAAAGATTCTCCAGAGGCTGGAAATGTGGAACCGCTTGGGAATGTCCTTTATTTTAAATCAAAAGAACATATACGCAACACCGTCATTGCATCAAAGGTTATTTCGTCTCATCATCCTGATTATTTATACCCTGTGCGTACCCGCAAGTTTAAGCGGAACGTGAAGGCGCTGAAGATCTTCCTGCAGCATGGTGTCATGGGAACGAAGAATATGCTTGCCAATTATGGCAAAAAAGCGTCCGGTTTTGATACAGATCTATTTCTGGTCAGCTCTGAGTTCGAAAAAGACATGATCATCAGTGATTTTGGCTATGACGAAGATCAGGTTTATGTCACAGGGCTATCGCGCTTTGATTCTTTATTCAAAGAAGACGTGGAGATCAAGCGCCAGCTGCTCATCATCCCTACATGGAGGGACTGGATTACTTCTGAGGAAGTGTTTCTTGAGAGCGAGTATTTTGAAAGGTACCGGGACCTGACTCATCATCCGAAGCTTCATGCAATGGCGAAAGAAAGAAACCTTGAGATTGTGTTCTGCCTGCATCCTAATATGCAGAACTTTACTTCTTACTTTAAAGATGCACCTGTCCGGGTTATCTCGCAGGGGGAAGTGGATGTTCAGCATTTGATCAAGGAAAGCGCGATGATGATCACTGATTATTCAAGTGTTGCATTTGACTTCAGCTTCCTTCATAAACCGGTCCTTTATTATCAGTTTGACCGTAAACGGTTTATTGGTAAAAGAAGGTCACATCTGGACTTGGATAATGATCTTCCGGGATATATCACGGATAATCTTGAAGACCTGCTTAATGTGGCAGACGTGTACAGCAGCCAGGATTTTGTTATGCCTGAGGTGTATAAAGCAAGAGCGAATAAATTCATCAAGCACCGTGACCAGCATTCAAGTGAGCGTATTTACGAAGTGGCAGAACACGCAGAGCTCCAAAGAAGCTTCTTCCAAAAAATGGCCCAAACTGAATATTATCAGCTTTTCTTCAGGCAGTTCAGGAAAAGCAAACGCTACTTCCCGACCATGAAGCTACTATATAAAATCATGATGAAGACGGTGAAGGTGGATAAAAACCTTATTCTATTTGAAAGCGGAGTAGGAAAACAATATGGAGACAGTCCGCGGAACATTTATGAAGAAATGCTCGAGCGGAAAATTGACATGAAAAAAATCTGGGTGTACGGCGGAATGATGCCGGTCAGAGACAGAAATACCAAAAAAATCAGCAGGCTGAGCCCGCAGTACTATTATTACCTCGCAAAGGCAGGATACTGGGTCAACAATCAAAACTTCCCAACGTATCTTGATAAGCGCAAGGAAACGACGTATATCCAAACATGGCATGGCACGCCGCTTAAGAAAATGCTGTTTGATATTGAAAATATCCAGGGAAGAGATGAAGGGTATTTAGAGCGTGTATATCATGCGACTCAAACCTGGGATTACCTGGTGTCACCGAGCCCGTATGCGTCGGAAGCATTCAGGAGCGCCTTCCGCTATGACGGGGAGATCCTTGAGACAGGCTATCCGAGAAATGATTTATTCTTTAAAGATGATAGGGAAGCAAGGGCTAGGTCAGTTGCTGAGAGGTTGAAAATTCCTGAAGGCAAAAAGGTTATCTTATATGCTCCAACTTTCCGGGATAATCAAACTTCTAATAAAAATAAATTTGTGTTTGACCTGCAGTTCGATTTAGAAAGGATGAAACAGGCTCTAGGCGATGAATATGTACTGTTGTTAAGGATGCATGTGGTCATCTCCAACTCTTTGAAAATTCCGAATGAGTACCGTGATTTTGTTATGAATGTTTCGAAATATCCGGATATCCAAGAGTTGTATTTGATTAGTGATATCTTAATGACGGATTATTCTTCGGTTATGTTTGATTTTGCCAACACTGGCCGCCCAATCCTATATTACACTTATGATATTGAAGATTATCGGGACAATATCCGCGGCTTTTATATCGATTTTGAAAATGAAGCACCAGGTCCTTTCCTGAAAACTACTGAAGATATCATAGAGGCAGTAACAAATATAGAAGAAACGTCTGCAGCATACAGCAAAAAATACCAGGATTTCAGGCAGAAATACTGCGGCTTGGAAGACGGCAAGGCTACAGACAGAATTGTGGACCGTTTCTTTGGCATTTAAAACTAACTTGTTCTAGGAGGGATTATGGTGAATTTGGCTATGAGGGAGAAAGCAAGAGATATTCTTTCTGGAAGTAAAGCAGAAATTAAGAACAATCCGCTGAGTAAAAAGAATGCATTATTCAGCAAGCCTAAAGAAAAAAAGGTAACAGTTATAACTGCTGCTTATAATGCGGAAAGATTCATTAGAAAGACGATCGATTCGGTAATAAGCCAGTCTATTGGATTTGATGAGATTGAGTATATTATCGTGGATGACTGCTCTACTGACGGAACTAAAGAAATTGTTCAAGAGTATGCAGCGATGTATAAAAATATATGTCTAGTATCACTCAAGGAGAATACCGGATCGCCGGGAACGCCAAGGAATATCGGAATTGAATTAGCACAAAGCAAATATGTTATTTTTCTTGATGCAGATGACTGGTTTGCAGCTGACGGGGTTGAAACCCTTTATCATATCTTAGAGGAAACAGGCGACGATTATGCTATTGGAAAAACTATAAAAGTTGAATCTGCAGGAGAAAGTGTTATTGGTGAATTTAATTCTTTTAAAGAAAAAAGAAGTATTTCTCCTTTAGATATCCCTCACTTCTTTTATCATATGGGGCCAACTGCAAGGATGATGAAGCTCTCTATCATTAAAGATCATGATTTAGGATTTCCGGATCTTAAATTCGGAGAAGACAAGTGGTTTTTTATGGAGCTTTTCTTTAAAATCCGTTTTGCTTCAACTACAGCAAAGCCGATATACTATGTGAACCGGACGAATGAGAATTCCCAGTCACTGACAAGGGTAACGAATGTTTTAGATAAACGGCGGGCTGATCTGAAAATTATTAAGCATATACAAGAAGCTGATGATATTGGGCTAGAGTTAAAAAAGACAGCCTTAACAAGGCTGTATGAATATGATTTAATCAAAACATGTGATAGCAGGCTATTTGTAAATGCAGAAAATAAAGAAGATTTTATAGAGATTTTGAATGAAGCCTTTTCTAGTATAAGTGATTTGCCTTTTGATTTATTGAATGAATTCAAAACGCCATTTTATAAAGCAGCTGCAGAACTATTCTTGGAAAAACGTATAGAAGACTTTATAATGCTTTTCCAGTGGCTGAAAGATGAAAGCAATAAAAAATATGCAATTAGAGAGCAACTGCCTTATTATGAGATTCCCTTCCTTGAGGAACCTTATCGCTATATCAGAGTGCCAATTTTGGCCCGTGCGTTGGATTCCTATGTCATGGATGATATTTATTATCAGACCTTGGAGATCTATGGAGACCATATCAGCCAAATTGATACGATCGTGATAAGGGACAGGAAAAGAGTGGGGAATGAAGTCATATGTGATTTGGAAATTACAGGAAATATTGGCACTTTTCACGTATCTAAGACTGAATTAGACAGATTAGAGAGTTCGTTATTCACGGTATTTGTCCGCTATAATGACTATCAATTAGCTAATGTTAAGAGAATAATGAAAAATAAGATGAGTTATGATGATAAAGAGATGGAATTTTATACAACATTATCTAATAATTTGGGTCTCAAAATCACTTCGAAAAATTAATAATAAGGCTAAATAGGCTCTTTCCCTTTGGAGGGGCCTAAGCTTTTATGCAACTTATTTAAAAGGCTTTTTTTTGTTGTTAAAAATGAATGAAACGTTTATGATTTTAATAATGCGCCAAAATAAAATGGACACAATGAAATCACTCATAATGAACCAGAGTGACATTCACAAATGTTTAGGGAGAAAGTGTAATGTCTAACCCATTAAAAACATCTATCCGTTCTGGGAAAGGGCGGATCAAGTCAGGTCTTACAAGTTTATATAAAAAAACCTTTCTCATGCTGGGAACCATCCTCCCTGCAGACAAAAAGCTGATTGTGTTTGAAAGCTTTCTCGGTAAGCAGTACAGCTGCAATCCGAGGGCAATTTATGAGTATTTGCAGAAGACGCACCCAGAGTATAAGATGTACTGGAGTGCGGATAAGAAATACACGGCTAATTTTGAGCGCGAGGGAGTGCCGTATTTGAGGCGCTTTTCTGTAGAGTGGATGTTCAAAATGACGAGAGCTTCCTACTGGGTTTCAAACAGCAGGATGCCGCTTTGGATTCCAAAGCCAAAGCACACCACCTATCTGCAGACCTGGCACGGCACACCGCTGAAGAAGCTTGCTGCAGATATGAAGGAAGTTTATATGCCTGGAACTGACACAGAAAGCTACAAGCAGAATTTCCATCAAGAATCAAGCAAGTGGGATTATTTGATCTCGCCAAACCCTTATTCTTCGGAAATTTTCTCAAGAGCCTTTGCAGTTGATCCCGGCAAGGTCATTGAAACAGGGTATCCTAGAAATGACGTGCTTTATAACGAAAACAACTCCGCTTCGATTTCATCGCTGAAAAAGAAAATGGGGATTCCCGATGATAAAAAAGTCATCCTCTATGCTCCGACCTGGAGAGATGACGAATTTTATTCAAAAGGGCGGTACAAGTTTTCCTTAAAGCTTGATTTGAATGAAATGAGAGAGAAGCTTGGAAGCGAATATGTGATCCTGCTTCGCCTCCATTACCTGATTTCAGAGAATCTGGAGCTTTCCGATTTTGAAGGCTTTGCCTATGATTTCTCAAATTATGGTGACATCAGCCATTTGTATCTGATTTCAGATATGCTGATCACCGATTATTCTTCAGTATTTTTTGATTATGCGAATTTAAAACGCCCGATGCTGTTTTTTGTGTATGATATTGAAAATTACAGAGACAGGCTGCGCGGTTTTTATTTTGACTTTGAAGCCTCGGCGCCCGGGCCGCTCGTGAAAAGGACGGATGAGGTGATCCGCGAAATTAAGGCCCAGGAAGAGAAGGGATTTGTCCCGGATGAAAATTCCGAAGCTTTCTATGAACAGTTTTGCGGATTGGAAGACGGACATGCTTCACAGCGGGTGATAGAAAAAGTGTTAGGAAGGTCTGTATAAGATTATGAGATCTGCTTTGACCGTGTTAAACGAACAAATAAAGAATTTCTATTTAGTCAGGCGATTATCAGCCTATGAAATGAAGAGCAGCAATAACGATAATTATTTGGGCATACTTTGGGAAATTATAAATCCAATGATACAAATCGCCATTTACTGGTATGTATTCGGCTTTATTATGAAACGGAATGATGTTGGAGACGATGCTTATTTCCCGTGGCTCCTTGCGGGGATTTCGGTGTGGTTTTTAATCAGCCCGTCGATTACACTCGGGTCAAAGGCTATTTACTCAAGGCTTGGCATGATTTCGAAAATGAGCTTTCCTGTGAGCGTCATCCCGACGTATGTCATTTTGGCGAAGTTTTACCAGCATTTAATGCTGCTTGCGGCTGTCATCATCATCCTGGCTTTTTCGGGATATCCGCCGACCTTTTATATTGTGCAATTGCCATATTTCCTGTTTGCGACGCTTGCCTTTTTGGTGTCACTGTCGCTGATTACCTCCACTCTAACCACAATCATCAGGGATATTCAGATGATTATTCAATCGCTGATGAGGGTGTTATTGTATTTAACGCCGATCCTTTGGTATAAAGACAAGTGGAACCCGGCATTTCTTGGAGAGATCATGAGAGCCAATCCTCTTTATTATATTGTGGAAGGCTACCGTGCCGCATTACTTGGCCATTCCTGGTACCTTTTTGATCATTATAAATACACCCTGTATTTCTGGGTGCTGACGATCGTATTATTTATCATTGGTTCCGCACTTCACTTAAGGTTCAGGGACCGCTTTGTCGATTTCAAGTAAAATTGGAAGTGAGAAATATGGATAAATCCGTTGTTGTTAAAAATGTGAATAAACGCTACAAGCTTTATAATAAAAACTCCGAAAAACTGCTGGACCTTCTGTTTCCAAAAAGCTATGGAGAAGATTTCTTTGCGCTCCGCGACATCAGCTTTGAAGCGGAAAAAGGCGATGTAATCGGATTTGTAGGAGTCAATGGCTCCGGTAAATCCACTCTGTCGAACATCATTGCCGGCATTATTCCCCCAACAGGAGGAAGCGTAGAAATCGACGGGAAAACAGCGCTCATCGCCGTGGCTGCCGGGCTGAATAACCAGCTCACAGGACGGGAAAACATTGAGCTTAAGATGCTCATGCTCGGCTTTGATAAAAAACAGATCCGCAACCTGGAGCCTGAAATCATTGAGTTTTCCGAGCTTGGCAAGTTCATCGACCAGCCTGTCAAATCGTACTCAAGCGGAATGAAGTCGCGCCTTGGATTTGCGATTTCCGTTCATATTGATCCTGATGTGCTGATCATCGATGAAGCATTGTCAGTCGGTGACAAAGCATTCGCAGATAAATGCCTTGAAAAAATGAACGAATTCAAGGAACGGGGAAAAACCATGTTCTTCATCAGCCATAGCTTAGGCCAGATGAAGGAGTTCTGTGATAAAGCCCTCTGGCTTGAATATGGCGAGGTCAAGGCCTTTGGCCCGATTACCGAAGTCATGCCCAAGTACGAAAAATTCCTGAAGGATTACAAGGCCATGTCTAAGGCGGAAAAGAAAAAATACCGTGAAGACGCGACAGAGAAACGAAGCAAAGCAACTGTCTGAGAATAGAAATGCGGGAGGGAGGGCTTTTATAAGCTCTCTCTTTTTTCTGTTTTTGGAGCTGGAATTCGATTTGGCTCGAATCATTTGGGATCTGGCTCGAATGGAGCAGGATTTCGCTCTAATGGAAGGGAATTTGGCTCGAATCAGGGCTTAAATGGACTAATTATCCATTTATCTGAAAAAAAAGGTAGAATGGTGCTAGGAGAGCTTTTTTCAAGGGGCTACTTAACATGTGCATCAGGTTGTATTTTTGAGGCTGAAATTCGATTTGGCTCGAATCAGAGCGTAATTAGACTAATTATCCATTTATCTGGAAAATAAAGGCAGAATGGTGCTGGGGGAGCTTTTTCAAGGAGCTACTTAACAGGTGCATCAGGTTGTGTTTTTGAGGCTGGAATTCGATTTGGCTCGAATCACTTGGGATCTGGCTCGAATGGAGTGGGGTTTCGCTCTAATGGACAGGGATTTGGCTCGAATCAGGGCTTAAATGAACCTATTATCCATTTAATTGGAAATTATCAAGCCCGTTATGGTACTGGAAAGTAAAGTAATGGACCTTTTCTCATAAGGAGAACCTAAACACATGGACAAAGAGCCATTTTTTAGAGAATATCACTATTTTCTTTTCTTCAGGGTGCTTTTCGACGATAATGATGAGAGAGAATTTACAAATTCTTAATAATAGGCATAGTCATGAGAAAGGCTGAATAGCTATAATGAGTTCAATAATTAATGTGTTATCCATACCATTTTTTAATACAAATAAGTCGTCGTTTATTCGGGATGTTCTTGTACCGCGAATCCTGAAGCGAGAAAAGACGTTTATCGTAACAGCAAATCCGGAGATTGTTGAATATGCAAATGAACATGAAAGCTACAAGAAGATCATCCTTGGAGCGGATTATATTATTCCTGATGGAGCTGGGATCATTCTTGCTGCCAAAATGCTGAATACACCCCTAGAGGAGCGTGTGCCGGGCTTTGATATTGCAATGGAGCTGCTGAAGGTGGCCAATGAGCATCATCTTGGTGTGTATATGCTTGGGGCGGCAGAAGACGTGGTTGAGGCTGCAGCAGCTGAGGTGCATAGGAAGCATCCGAATATCCGCTTGCATCACCACCACGGGTATATAGATATTAATGATCAAGAATTAGCGCGTGAAATCGCAGAACATAAGCCTGATATGATTTTCACTGCACTGGGTTTTCCAAAGCAGGAGGAGTGGATATCGCAGCATTCGCATTTATTTGAATCAGGCGTGTTCATGGGTGTCGGCGGAACCTTTGATATCCTTGCAGGGACGGTCAAGCGGGCGCCGAAATTCTGGCAGAAGCTGAACCTGGAGTGGCTGTACAGGCTCATTCAGCAGCCATCGAGATGGAGAAGGATGCTGGTTTTGCCTCTTTTTGTCGTTAAGGTCATGCTTTCAAAGAAAAGCAGGGCTTGAAACTAATCCTTGCCTTTAATCGTCTAATTAAGTGCTGATTCATAAAGGATTGAATTTAGGTTACCTTAAGACTAGGAGAATTTGCAGACTGCAGTTCCGACAAAAGCAGAAGGACTTTTACAAAATTCTTCAGGCATGAAAACTTATTGTAGTGTTTTCTGTTGAAAACATATATAATTTGTAGTTGAGAGTGATTTATTTATTGAATTTATGTAAATTTGTAAAGTGAATATATATGTGTGGTTTCGACATTGTAAAGAACAGGGTATTACACGATTATGATGAATGCAGAATGAAGAGGTGGGTCATATGTTGATAGGAGCCTTGTTGACAGCTTTTTTCCTGTCAATAGTACTGACTCCGTTTGTATCTAAGCTCGCCTTTAAATGGGGAGCTACCGATAAGCCGAATGAACGCAAGGTCCATCAGAAGATCATGCCTCGGATGGGCGGTTTAGCGATATTTTTAAGCTTTGCGATTTCGTTTCTTATTTTTCGGCCGGATGTTCCAAACGAAAATTATTTGCCGATTTTAGCAGGCGCCTGCCTGATCGTCCTAATCGGGATTTTTGATGATATTTATGAATTAAGCGCCAAAATGAAGCTTGCCGGACAGGTGGGCGCAGCCCTCATCATTATCTTCTGGGGCGGCATCCAGGTTCAGTTCATCAATCTCCCTTTCGGAGGAGAGCTTGAGTTCGGAGCGCTGAGCATTCCAATTACAATCATCTGGATTGTAGGAGTCACAAATGCTATTAACCTTATTGACGGCCTGGACGGGCTGGCAGCAGGTGTTTCATCCATTGCACTGGTCACGATTTCCGTCATGGCGCTTGTGATGGGAGACATCTTTGTAGCTACAATTTCCTTAATTGTAACAGGCAGTTCACTCGGCTTTTTGAAATACAACTTTCACCCGGCCAAGATTTTTATGGGCGATACAGGATCGCTGTTCCTTGGATATATCATTGCTGTCCTTTCACTATTAGGATTTAAAAATATTACAGTCATTTCATTGATTGTACCGATCATTATACTTGGTGTACCGATTTCAGATACCATTTTTGCCATCATCAGAAGACTGGTGAACAAAACACCGATTTCGGCGCCGGACAAGTCCCATTTGCATCATTGCTTAGTAAATGTCGGATTTTCGCATAAACAGACGGTTGTCCTTATTTATGCACTTGCTGCATCATTCGGGCTCGCGGCCATTATCTTTTCCTTCGCTACCCAGTGGGGGGCATTGCTGATTGTTGCGATTCTATTAATCACAATTGAAATAATAGTAGAAAAGGTAGGCTTGATCGGATCGAACTACCAGCCTCTGCTGAAGATGTTTGCACCGAGAAAAGAGAAGCCTTAATAAAAAAGCGCCCTAATCTTCTTGTTCAAGAACGAGCTGATTATGGCGCTTTTTTATATAAGATATACAGACATTTGGCGTGGCCGCAGAATATCTGCGGGTTTTTGACTGGAAGTCCTAATTACTAAAAAGCCGAGCTCATAAAGCATCCCAACGTTTCAATCACCCGGCAAGTTTAAAAGAGCTATATAAAAAACCCTCCGCAGTCTTTGCGGAGGGTTTCGCCGTTTAGTAGGAAGAGCTGTCTGCTGAACCGTTTGTGTCGTCCTTAGAGGTGACATTCAAATGCTTCTGCAGGGCCGCTTTTACTTCTTCGACGGATGCTTCATCAAGCTTATAATAGTAGATGCCGTCTGTGTAGTTGTCGGAGCCTTTGAGTTTGATAGTTTCAATGTTAAGTCCTGCGCCGCTTGTTACATAGCTTAGGAACGACTTCATTTCGGTGAACTTAAGATTTGTTTCCATGTTGTTGCCTACTGCCTGGATGACGTCAGTATATTTGGTGACAGCGCCGACAGATGTTGCCTTTGTCATGATTGCTTTTAATATCTGCTGCTGGCGTTGGCCGCGCTGGATATCGCTGTCGTGGTGTCTTGTTCTGGCAAGTGCGAGAGCTTGTTCACCGTCAAGGGTTTGCATGCCCGGCTTCAAATGAATGGCATCTTTATGGTCTTTAGAGTCTTGTTCGCGTAAATCATACGGTACATCAACATCAATGCCGTTTAAGGCGTCCACTACATCGATGAAGGCATTGAAGTTCATGCGGACATAGTAATCAACAGGTACGTCCAGCAAGTGCTCTACAGTCTGGATAGTGGTTTTTGGACCGCCGTATGCATGAGCCGCATTAATTTTTGTATACCTGTCTTTGCCTGGAATGTATACATAGGAGTCACGCGGGATGCTGAGCAGTTTAATCGATTTCTCTTTTTTATTAAAGGTGGCAAGCATAAGGGCATCAGATCTGGCGTGGCCATTAAATTTACGCTTTGTGCTGTCATCCACCCCAATGAACAAAATGGACACATTGTCCGCCATTGGATTGACAGCCGTTTTGCGCTTATCTGAGGTGCCGATAGATTTGTAGGAATCGTCCATCACGCTTTTTGCCTTCACATAGATGGAAGCCGCATAAGCGGAAGCTCCTAAGCCAAGGATGAATAGGGGAACGAGAAACAGTAAAAGTTTTTTGCGGTTTTTCTTTCTTTTCCTAATCTTGTACACACGCCTTCTTGCCATTGTTACTTCTCCTTTAAAAAAACAGCAGCTCTAAAACTGCCATCTTCTTTTTCTAGATGATATAGTTGTAAATCAAAATTCATTTTACCTTGAATTTCACCATCCGTAAAATAAAATTTTCTTTACAAAAAAGGAGTGACACTGTAATAAATGAAATCAATGCTAAACATCTGTCTCTAGATAGAGCGTTTCCCCTTCGGTAATGATTCCCTGCCCATTCGTCAATTCTGTCATCCAATCGATGAATTGCTGTTTCTCGCCGGCAGCTACATAGGTCTGGAAGATGACTGAATCAAGATATTCTATCTCTTTAATAGGAAACGGCGAAGACCGGAGCTCATTTTCCACTTTTCCAAGCCAAGTGTACTCTAGCTTTGTATGCATGACGGCCGTAAGCTTTCTTTCGACAACGCCGATTGCCTCAATTCCTTCTGAGGTGCTATTGCTATAGGCGCGGATCAGCCCGCCTGCCCCTAGCTTAATGCCGCCGAAATAACGGGTGACGACAACAGTGGTATCCTTCAAGTTCTTTTTCTTCAATACTTCTAAAATTGGCACCCCAGCCGTCCCTGAAGGCTCGCCGTCATCATTCGCCTTTTGAATCAGGTTTTGTTCACCGATCATATAGGCTGAACAGTTGTGAGTGGCATCTCGGTGTTTTTTCTTGATTTCCTGGATAAATGCTAAAGCTTCTTCCTCTGTTTCAGTTCGGGCGATGGAGGCAATGAACCGCGACCGCTCTATTACAATCTCATTTTCCCCTTGTCCTTTTACAGTCAAATATTGTGGAAGCAAAATGATTCTCCTTTCTATTGGGGTTTCCCCGTATATTGAATTATGGCAATGGGCCTTTTTTGTTATTGTTCAAAATATGAACGGTGAGTATTTAGACCTATCAAAGTGGTTTTTAGCGATAAGACTATTTTACTATAATGAATAGTTCCCTTCATTTATCGGTCGAATGTAATGTAAAGGTAACGGAATGTAAAAGAATTTTAATATATACAAGAAAATTCCATGATATAATGAGTACTAATGTTCAATGAAACTACTATCGTAAAATAGTGTTGTATGCTTAAAAGAATATTTTCCATAAAAAATCAAGAAATGTTTTTCGACATTCATGGCTTTTTACCCGTTTTTGCAGGGATATCAAGGGTTTTAACTGCATAATAGTCTCAGGGTTTTGAAATATATGGACGAAATATAAAGATTCTTCCATTTGATTCTTTTGTATAGAATGGATTAGGATAAAGGATATACTAATCGATTTCTATGCATTGTGTGCGATGTGTTTTTTAATAAAATATATCGCTTCTTGTATCGTATCTCTTTTCCTAATATTTTTACAGTAATTCGCTGT
This sequence comes from Bacillus sp. MUM 13, assembly GCF_001866725.1. NCBI lineage: Bacteria > Bacillati > Bacillota > Bacilli > Caryophanales > Bacillaceae > Bacillus > Bacillus sp. MUM 13. The sequence continues at coordinate 75,306 of NZ_MLYQ01000040.1, read as the reverse complement.
ATTTGCTCTGATATTTGTTACAATAAAGAGGAAATAAGTGTAAAGTCAGCTGTCAACGAAGGTTGTTTTTCAATAGGATTACTGAACACAGCGAGAATGGATACGATCACTTACATAAACCAATTTGTTCATATAAGCGGAGGAATCCTGATGTCCATTAAACAATTAGATATAAATTCTTTGGACATGATATTAGAAACCATGGTGAGAACAGTAGGTGACAGCAAATCTGAGATCTTCGAAATTGAAGAGCAGTGCCGCCGTGACTTTGAAGAGTCTTCTAAAGAGCTTGAAGAAATCAGGGTGCGGGTTTCGACAGTCATTGACGAAAGTGATTCTCTGGACAAAAAAGCCCGCTATGCCAGAAAACGGCTTTCAGAGGTTAGCATGTTCTTTAATAACTTTTCAGAAGAACAGGTTCGCGATGCCTACGAAAAGGCGCATAAGCTGCAGATTGATCTGCAAATGAACCGTCAGCTCGAAAAACAGCTCCGGGTACGGCGCGATGATCTTGAAAGAAGATTAAAAGGTTTGCAGCAAACGATCGACAGAGCTGATCATCTTGTTTCGCAAATATCCGTTGTGCTCAATTACCTGACGAGCGATCTGAAACAGGTTGGCGAGGCCCTTAAGGATGCACGGCGGAAGCAGGATTTTGGCCTGAAGATCATTGAAGCCCAGGAAGAGGAACGAAAGAAGCTTTCCCGCGAAATTCATGATGGCCCTGCCCAAATGATGGCGAACGTGATGATGCGTTCTGACTTGATCGAGAGGGTCTATCGCGACCGCGGTGCCGGTGAAGCCATGACAGAAATAAAGAGCTTGAAGGTCATGGTCCGCAATGCGCTTTATGAAGTCCGCAGAATCATTTATGATCTCCGCCCGATGGCACTGGATGATCTTGGCCTGATTCCTACCCTAAGAAAATACCTGCAGACAACCGAAGACTATAATGAAGGCATTACATTAAGCTTCATAAATCTCGGGGAAGAAAAGCGGCTGCCTCCGAAGATGGAAGTTGCGTTATTCAGGCTTGTGCAGGAATCCATCCAAAATGCCATCAAGCATGCCAGTCCGAAAAACATTTCAGTCAAACTGTCGATGACACGCGAAATGGTCATGGTCATGGTGAAGGATGACGGCAGCGGATTCGACGCCTCACAGCAAAAAGAAGGCTCGTTCGGCCTGATGGGAATGAGAGAGCGTGTGGATCTTCTTGAAGGAGAGATCACAATCAATTCCCAGCCTGGCATAGGCACGCTTGTCATGATCCAGGTACCTTTAAAAGTATAAACAAAGCATATAAAATTTTAAAAAAACAGAAAAACGTAGAATTAGGGGGGCGAAGCCCATGACAACAAATATAATCATTATTGATGACCATCAGCTTTTTCGTGAAGGGGTAAAAAGAATACTAGACTTCGAAGATTCATTCGATGTAGTGGCAGAAGGCGACGATGGCAGCGATGCAATCAGCCTTGTTGAAGAACACAATCCAGATGTTGTATTGATGGACATCAACATGCCGACAGTAAATGGAATCGAAGCTACAAAGATGCTGATCTCCCAATATCCCGAAACAAAAGTAATCATCCTGTCCATCCATGACGATGAAAACTATGTGCAGCACGCTTTAAAAACAGGCGCACAAGGATACCTGCTGAAGGAAATGGATGCAGACGCATTGGTAGAAGCAGTCAAAGTAGTAGCAGACGGAGGGTCATACCTTCATCCGAAAGTCACTCACAATCTGGTGAGAGAATACCGCAGACTCGCTACAGAGCCGAACTCTGACAGCAGCAAGTCATCTTTTGGCCCGGAAATCAGAAGGCCGCTGCACCTGCTTACACGACGCGAATGCGAAGTGCTTCAGCTATTGGCTGACGGAAAAAGCAACCGCGGCATAGGCGAAACCCTATACATAAGCGAAAAAACCGTCAAAAACCACGTGTCCAACATTCTGCAGAAAATGAATGTAAACGACCGCACACAAGCCGTAGTCCTTGCGATTAAAAACGGCTGGGTGGAAGTGAAATAATATTGTGTTAGAAGAAGTCTGGCTCCCTATGGGGCTGGGCTTTTTTTATGGTTTTGGGGGTTACTAAAAGAGCGTATCTATAAGGTTTGGCTCGAATCAAGGGCGATTTCGCTCTAATGGAGGGTGAATTGGCTCGAATTGTGGTCTATTTGAACTTATTATCCATTTAATTGGAAATTAGTATGCATTTTTGAAGCAGTTCTCCAGAATAAAGCTGCTTTTTTAAAGAGTGATATGTTCTTAGAGTGACTTTTTTTATGAAAATATCATTAATTTACGGAAAAGCGTAACTTAAGCAGGGTAATACGGCTGCCAAGTCAGCTTTAATTCAAAAACCAACCAGGTATATAATGCAGGATGGATGGTTTTCAGATAGAATGGTGTATATATTTATAGAAGCTCATTATTTTTTATAAGGGATGGTTTTATTCTATGAAAACGGCAGTTGTAACGGATAGCACTGCATATATACCAAAAGATGTGCGTGATGAGCTTGACATACATATGGTTCCGCTTCAGGTTGTTTTCGGGAACGAGGTTTACCTGGAAGAGATGGATTTGACGGCGGAGCAATTTTACGAGGAAGTTAAAAGGGCTGATAAACTTCCGACCACTTCGCAGCCTCCGATAGGAAAGTTTGTGGAGAAATTCGAGGAGCTAGCGAAGGACTATGACGCTGTAATCAGCATTCATCTGTCGAGCGGCATCAGCGGTACCTATCAGGGGGCCATTGCAGCAGGGGACATGGTCGATAACATTGATGTTTATGCGTTTGATACAGAAATCAGCTGCATGGTGCAGGGATTTTATGCTATTGAGGCAGCCCAAATGGCGAAGGACAACAAAAGCCCGCAGGAAATCCTGGGGCGGCTTGAGGAGATGAAATCATCGGCACGTGCGTACTTTATGGCTGACGATCTCCGCCATCTCCAGCGGGGAGGACGGTTGAACAGTGCACAGGCATTAATCGGAAGCTTGCTTCAGGTTAAACCTTTGCTTCATTTTGTAAATAAGGTGATTGTGCCTTTTGAAAAAATCAGGACCCGAAAAAGAGCACTAAAGCGCATTTCGGACCTGCTGGCCGAAGACGCAAAGGATGGCGGGCAATACAAAGCGGTCATCATCCATGCCATGTGCGAAGAAGAAGCGAAGCAATGGAGAGATGAGCTTCAGGCAGAAATCCCGAATGCTGAATTCGGCATTTCCTATTTCGGGCCGGTCATCGGGACCCACATCGGAGAAGGCGCGATGGGGATGGGCTGGTACAAAGTATAAGGTTTTGGTGCAAGCAGTCCTTTTAGGACTGTTTGTTTTTATTAGGCAGGAATTTTAATCATAGGCACCGAATGGATTCCCTGGAGGTGTTACATGAAAAGAGATTTTCCTTTATTAAAAGAGCTGCAAAAGCATTTATATGGCCGCTCGCTTCTTGCTGAAGAAATTCCCTTCCCGCTTGAAACGATTGGGTATCATCAGGAACAGGGTTACATTTCAGGCACTCCCGGTGTGGAAAAAGAAAAGGGCCGGTTTGTTTGCAGGAGGTGCGGGTGCCGCGAGCAGAGGCTGTTTTATTCTTTTCCCTGCAAACGCTGCGGAAAGATGTGCAGCTATTGCCGTTCCTGCATCATGATGGGGCGGGTGAGCGAATGCTCGCTTTTGTACAGCTGGGCTGGCGATCATTACAGTTTCTCTGTACCGGAACATCCTATGTTATGGGAGGGCACGCTTTCCCAGGGACAAAAAACAGCTTCTGAAGCAGTTGCCGAAGCGGTAACCAGAAATGAAGAAATTCTGGTTTGGGCAGTGTGCGGTGCAGGAAAAACTGAGGTATTGTTTCAGGGGATAGAAACAGCATTGAAATTAGAAAAGCGTGTATGCATTGCCACTCCGAGAACAGATGTCGTTTTAGAGCTCGCTCCCCGGCTGAAGCAGGCCTTTCCTGGTATTGATGTGGCCGCCCTATATGGAGGCAGCGAAGACCGGCATATGCTTGCCCCTCTCACAGTCTCGACCACCCATCAGCTATACCGTTTTCAACAGGCCTTCGATACCATCATTATCGATGAAGTCGACGCATTCCCCTACTCGATGGATCCCTCCCTTCAGTATGCTGCGGCCAAATCAAAAAAAGCTCAATCCTCAACCATTTACCTCACCGCCACACCTTCAAAAAAGATGCAAAGTTCAGCCAAAACAGGCAAGCTCGCACATGTCACCATTCCGGCACGCTATCACCGAAAACCGATTCCTGTGCCGGAGATGAAGTGGTGCGGCAATTACCCTAAACAATTTTCAAAAAAAGTAATACCAGCCACTATCAAAAATTGGGTGGAAAAACGCCTTGAGGCAGAAACACCGATTCTGCTGTTTTTCCCAAGCATTATCATGATGGAACGTGTTCTTCCTCTTTTTCTGCATCTTCATGAAAGGTTAATTTCGGTGCATTCACAGGATCCAGAGAGAAAGGAAAAGGTGACAGCACTCCGCAAAGGGGAAGTACCCGGGCTTTTGACAACGACCATTCTCGAGCGCGGTGTCACGATTCCTAGGCTGGATGTGGCTGTAATTGGAGCAGAACATGAGGTGTTTTCAGAAAGTGCGCTAGTCCAGATTGCAGGCCGGGTCGGCAGGAGCTCACAGCATTTCAGCGGCAATGTTACTTTTTTTCATTACGGCAAAACAAATAGCATGATTTCAGCGGTTCACCACATTTCACACATGAACTCTGAAGCGAAGGAAAGAGGGCTGCTTGATGAGTAATTGTCTGTTGTGTGACAGTGAAATGAAGCAGCCTCTAACTTGGAATGTTCTAATTTTGAACAAAGAAGAAAATGTCTGTAAAACATGCAGGGATCTGCTGCAGCTGCTTACGGGTGAAACATGCTGCATCTGTGGAAGGGTGCTCCATGATGATTTCCGTGAGGGTGAGATGTGCAGTGACTGCATCAGGTGGGAGCAGGATCCGGAATGGAGGGGTATCCTGAAGCGAAATGTATCTCTGTTTCACTATAATGAGTTTTTAAAGGAAACGATTGCGAAGTTTAAATATCGGGGAGATTATGCGATTGCTTCTGCTTTTTCTTTTTATATAAATGCTGTTTTGCAGAAAATGGAGTTTGATCTGCTTGTTCCTGTCCCGTTAAGCAGTGAGCGATTGTTTGAGCGGGGATTCAATCAGGCCGAAGCCCTCGCAAAATGTGCGGGTTTCAGCTGCACTGATATTCTCGCAAGGATGCACAGTGAAAAACAGTCAAAAAAATCGAGAAAAGAACGGATGATCATAGCGAAAATTTTTCAGGTAAAAAGTCCTGATTTTGTCGTTGGGAAAAATATATTGCTGCTGGATGATATTTATACTACAGGCTCGACAATCAGGAATGCTGCCAAAGAATTGAGGCTGGCGGGGGTAAGCTCGGTACAGTCATTCACGCTTGCCAGATAATTTTAAAAAACTTCTTCACTTTCCCTTAAAACTGTTCGATATAAAAGGCAGAGAATATGAAAAGGGGAATAGAGATGGAATTAAGCAATTGCCCAAATTGTGATTCATTGTTTGTGAAAAATAATTTCCGTGAAGTTTGCGATAGCTGCTATAAAGAAGAAGAAGCAAAGTTCGATAAAGTGTATCAATTTATCCGGAAAAGAGATAACAGAACGGCTACGATGGATCAGGTTGTGGAAGCTACTGAAGTGGAAGAAACGCTGATCATCCGGTTTATTAAGAGCGGGAGACTCCGGATTGCCCAGTTTCCGAATCTTGGCATTCCCTGTGAAAGGTGCGGCAAAACAATCCGTGAAGGCAAGCTTTGCGGGGACTGCTCAAAGTCTCTTCGTACTGATATTCATAATCTTGAAAAAGAAGAAAACCGCCAGCGCGAAATAGAAGAACGTTCAAAAAAAGCCACGTATTATACAAAGTGAATGCAGGGAGCTTGCAGATATTTCTATATCTATCTGCAGGCTTTTTTCGTGAAACTCAAGTAAAATAGAAGGATAAAGAGATATTATGACAAAGGTCCCTGTGTTGCAGGATAAAAGACCTTATTTCGACAACGTGGTAAAAATTTTGTCAATAATAAATTTATAAAAGGTGATAAAAAATTTTAAATGGTGTCCGATAATACTTTTAGGGAGAAAATATAAATCGGCCGAAAGAGAGGGTTACGTAATGAAAATTAATCAAACTTTTGGTGCTTCAGGGGTAAACCCTTACAATCGCCAAGCAAATAAAATCGACCAAACAAAACCGGCAGTGAAGCTTTCTGATAAAGTAGAAATTTCATCAACGGCTAAAGAACTGCAGCAGACTTCGCAAATTCCTGCCCAAAGACAGGCAAAGGTAGAGGAATTGAAGCTTCAGGTGCAAAATGGCACCTACAAGTTAAATGCACAAGAAACCGCTAAAAGCATCCTAAATCACTTTAAAAAATAAAGAGACGGGAAAACCGTCCGTTTACCAGACCGAAAATTAACGCATCAGCAGGGGAGGGAAAACAATGTCTGCCGCACACATCATCACAGCGCTCCAAAAATTAATCAAGCTTCATAAAAGCCTGAATAACCTGGCGCAAAGAAAAACAGACATCATCAAAGAAGGCGACATGGACGCCCTCAGCCAGCTGCTGATGGATGAACAAAAGCATATAAAAGCGATCGAACTTACAGAGAATGAAAGAGAAAGAGCCGTTCAAGGCTATTTGCTGAAAAAGGGCCAAGAACTCAATATAATGACCATTTCAGATGTGATAGAAATCTCTTCAGATAAAGAAAAAGCACTGCTTGAAGCATTAAAAGCACAGCTGCTTGAGGAAGCACACATGCTGAAGGAGCATAACTATCTGAATCAGCAGCTCATCTATCAATCTCTCCAATTCGTCAATTTAACATTAGATATGCTGAGGCCGCGCAATCAGAACTTCAATTATGAAAAGCCGGTCCAGCAAAAACATAGTCAGGCATCAACTGGGATGTTTGATTCTAAAGCGTAAGAAGAAAGACATGTGCCTGTTTGCTTCCTGGTTTAATAGGCACCGCGTTACATACAGTTAGGAGGACAAACACTCATGGTTTCTACTTTTATGGGACTTGAAACAGCACGCAGAGGCATGACAGCCCAGCAAAGCGCGCTATATACGCTAGGCCACAATATCTCCAATGCGAATACCCCCGGATACACAAGACAGCGGGTAAACTTCACACAAACCACTTCATTTCCTTCTGTAGGGATGAACGCCCCGCAAATTCCAGGCCAAATGGGAACCGGTGTGCAGGCAGGATCCGTGCAGCGGATTCGTGACAGCTTCCTGGACACCCAGTACCGCGGCGAAAGCAATAAAGTCGGCTACTATGGAATGCTAAGCGATTCTCTTTCTAAAATGGAAGGCATTATGAATGAACCGTCTGACAGCGGACTGCAAAGCACAATGGAGAAGTTCTGGAATTCACTCCAGACACTATCGAGCAATCCTGAAAACTCAGGTGCACGTGATGTTGTGGCAGCAAACGGACAGATGGTCGCTGACACTATTAATTATTACTACAATTCGCTCTCAAGCATACAGACTGACATCGGGAACCAAATTGATGTAAAAACAAACAGCATCAATTCAATTATTGATAATATAGACCAGCTCAACCACCAGATTGCATCTGTCGAACCGAACGGCTATCTGCCAAATGATCTTTATGATCAGCGGGATGCTTTAGTGGATCAGCTTTCTTCTATGATCAATATCAAGGTTTCGTCTGTTAAGCCGGCTAATTACGGAAACGCAAAGCCTATTGCAGAAGGCTTGTATAACATAGAATTGATTAATAAAGAAGGAAAGCCTTATACTCCAGCCGTCGAACTGATTCCTGTGGATCCTAGTGGAATGAAGGCTGTGAATAGGTTAACTGTTAATTATCAAAATACCACTGATCCTAAGGGTGCAGTAAAGAGTATTCAATTTGGGACTGTAGAAGTAACCGACATGAACTTTTCCGGTGAGCTTGCAGGAGCCATTGAGAGCTATGGCTATGTTAGCGGTACAGAAGTAAAGGGAACATATCCTGACATGCTGAGTCAGTTGAATAAAATGACAGAGGCGTTTGCAAATGAATTTAACAAAATTCATAGCGAAGGATACGCTCTTGGAGCTGCATCAATGTCAGGTAAGGGATTTTTCACTTTTTCAGCTGGAAATGCAGCGAAGTCGATCAGTGTTTCTAAGGATATATTAGATAATCCCCTTAATATTGCAGCAGGAAAAAATAGCGGAGCTTCTGGAGATAATGGAAATGTCCAAGCTTTGGCTGATTTAAAAAAGGTGAACTTCAGTGATTATACTTTTTATAAAGTTCCTGCCAATACATTGCCGGATGGCTTAACAGGGAGTTTTGATTCTTTTTACGCCGGACTTATCGGCAAGCTTGGTGTCAACTCCCAGAGTGCTCAAAAGAACGCCTCAAACTCACAGGTGCTTGCGGATTCGGTTGATAAAAACAGGCAGTCTGTAAGCTCTGTTTCACTTGATGAAGAAATGACAGATATGATCAAGTTCCAGCAGGCATACAATGCTTCTGCAAGAAATATTACAATCGTCGATGAAATGCTCGATAAAATAATCAACGGCATGGGAACAGGCGGAAGATAAAGGAGTGAAGTAAGATGCGTGTAACACAATCAATGCTTACAAGTAATATGCTGCGGAACTTAAGCAACAGCTATGACCGGATGGGGAAACTGCAGGAGCAGATTTCCACTCAAAAAAAATTCTCCAAGCCTTCTGATAATCCTGTTGCCGTTATGATGGGCATGAACTATCGAAAAGGTTTAAACCAGGTGCAGCAGTTTTCGCAAAACATCGGTGAAGTGAAAAACTGGGTAGACAGTACAGACGGCGCTTTGGACCAGGCAACATCTGTTCTTCAGCGGATTCGGGAATTGACTGTACAGGCAAGCAATGGCACCCTTGATGCTGATCAAAGAAAAAGCATTAATGAAGAAGTGAAGCAGCTAAAAGAACAGCTTGTGAATATCGGTGATACACAGATTGGCGATAAATATATTTTTAACGGCCAGCAGACGAATGTCCGTCCCTCTGATACAGGGAATTACGGCAGCGGAACTATCGAGCTCGAAGTGTTTTCAGGCATTAAGCTGCAGGTAAATACCGATGGATCTGCTCTTTTTGGAGATTTAAAGGATCCTAACGGCAGCATAAACAAGTTAATTGCAGGTTTAGAAAATAATGATCCTAGCATTGGGAATATGCTGAGCGGCATTGATGACAAAATTAATCAGGTGCTTACTGTACGTGCCCAGGTCGGTGCAAGGCAAAACAGGGTGGAGCTGATGGAAGACCGTCTCAGCCAGCAGGAGACCTTTGCTACACAGGTTCTTTCTAAGAATGAAGACATCGATATCGAAAAAGCCATTATGGATCTTACCACTCAGGAAAGTGTCCAAAAGGCAGCCCTCAGTGTTGGTGCCAGAATCATTCAGCCGTCACTAATGGATTTTCTAAGGTAAAAGCTATCTTTCATGAGATAGCTTTTTTTATAAGGAGGAAAGACAATGCAGCTGCCTCAGATTAGATTGCAGTCACAATTTGTACAATTAGGATTAAACATAGAGCAGCCAAAGCAGGAAATTGAACAGCCTCAGGCGATACAATCCATAGAGCAGCCTCAGGCCATTGTCATGATGGAAACTACACCAGGGCAATTGACAATTGATCAGACAAAAGCGAGAGAAGATCTGGATTTGAAAAATTTATCAAAACGAGTGGAAGAGTTTGCACAAAATGGCTACCAGGACTGGCTGAGCGGATTAGCGAGGCGTGCAGAGCAGGGCCGTGAATTAGCTGCAATTGAAAATGGCGGAAATCCAATCGCCACTCAAGCGAGGCAAAATAGTGAAAGACCAGAAAAGCAATTCAATATTGGCTGGATTCCGTCCTATGGAAGTGTCAAATTAAACTACGAGCCGTGTAAGGTAAACATTCAAGTAGAACAGCAAAAACCTATCATAAATGCAGAGATTAGAAAGCCGATTCACAATTATACACCAGGAAAAGTAACCCCGGAAATTTTGCGAAATAACAGCCTTGATATAGATTTTATAAACATATTCCCAAAGAAAAGTGAGTGAAGGGTGAAAAAATGAACATTACAACGAAGTTTCACGGAGAGCAAGAAATTAAAAAAGACGATATTTTAACCTTTGAAACGGGCATACCAGGATTTCTTGAGGAAAAGGAATTTTGTATTCTGCCATTGGAAGACAGTCCCTTTTACGTGCTGCAATCAATCACTTCCGAGAATACTGCATTTATAATGGCTGATCCATTTTCTTTTTTTAAAGAGTATGAATTCGATTTAGCAGATGAAGTAATGGAGAACCTGAAAATTCATTCAAATGAACAGGTTGCCGTTTTTGTCATTCTTACTATTAGAGAGCCCTTTAATGAAACGACTGCCAATCTGCAGGCTCCCATTATCATTAATACAAAAAGTCAGCTAGGCAAGCAATATATTATAAATCGGAGCATATATACAACAAGACATAAAATTATCAGTTCCTCAGAACGAAACAATGAGGTGGGCTTATAATGCTAGTTTTAACGAGAAAAACGGGCGAATCAATCATGATAGGTGACGATATTGAAATTACAGTAGTGGCTGTTGAAGGAGAACAGATTAAACTTGGCATTCAAGCACCAAAAGACATTGACATTCACAGGAAAGAAATTTATTTATCCATCCAGCAGGAAAATAGCGCTGCCATGAATGCAAAGACTAATCTATTAAGCAGCCTAAATGACTACTTTAAGAAAAAAAACAAATAAATTCTCTTATTTGCTAAATAATTGTTAATTACAGACGATATTATCTATGTAAGGATGAGCAGTGAAGAGGCGGCCGACTTAATCGCTGTTCCCTAATATTAAACCACATGGATGTGGGCTAAAACTCAAGGAGGAAATAAAAATGCAAATTAATCACAATCTTGCAGCTTTAAACACGTTCAACAAATTAAACTCTGCAACAAATGCTCAATCTAAATCTATGGAGAAATTATCTTCTGGCCTTCGCATCAACCGTGCTGGTGATGACGCAGCTGGACTAGCTATCTCTGAAAAAATGCGTGGACAAATTCGTGGATTAGACCAATCTTCTAAAAATGCTCAAGATGGTATCTCTTTAATCCAAACAGCTGAGGGTGCATTAAACGAAACACATGATATCCTACAGCGTATGCGTGAATTAGCGGTTCAATCATCCAATGATACAAATACTGATGCTGACCGTAAAGAAATGCAGAAGGAGATTTCTCAGTTAAAAGACGAAGTAAATCGTATTTCTACGGATACTGAGTTTAATACAAAGAAACTATTAAATGGTAGTGTTGGTAATAGTGCAACTATGGGTACTAACAACGTAAATATTAAAGCAGTCGAGGTTGTTAAATCAGATTTAAAGGCAGATACTTATACTGTTACACAAGGTGCACCAGCAACTTTAGGTGTTGACGTTAAAACTAACACAACCGGATTAGCAGCTGCAAACTTCACCAAAGCTGCGACTACTGACATAAGTGGTCTTGAGCTAGGCGACTATACCTTAGAGCTAAAATCAACAGGAACTGCTGGCAAATTTGACGTAACATTAAAAAATAGTGATGGAATATCAGTAGCTAGTGCTTCTTCATGGGATAGTGCAGCAGGCGGTGCTTTAACAGGTACGGCTCCAGACGGCACAGCAACAAAATTCACTATTGCTACTAACGCGGCAGCACAAGAAGGAAAAATGACTTTTAACCTAAATGCTACTTATGGTGCGGCTGCTGATTTTAAAGTTGAAAACTCTGCAAGTGGAACTGAATTTGCTAGTACTGCTAACCAAAAGATTACTTCTAGCAAGTTAAATGCAGGTGGTTTTGAATTTAAAATGACAGTAAATACTGCATTATCTGGTGCAGCTACTACTTCTACAATTACAACAACAAATAATGCTTTATCAATGCATATTGGTGCAAATGAAAACCAAACAATGAAAGTTGACGTTAACAAAATTGACACCACTAGTCTTGGTGTGAAAAATGTTGATGTAACTTCTCAAGCAGGTGCTGAAAGTGCTATTACATCAATTAATGATGCAATTACAAAAGTATCAAGTGAACGTTCTAAACTTGGTGCATTCCAAAACCGTTTAGAGCACACAATCAACAACCTTGGAACATCTTCTGAAAACTTGACTGCTGCTGAATCTCGTATTCGTGACGTAGACATGGCGAAAGAAATGATGAACCAAACTAAGAACTCTATTCTTTCTCAAGCTGCTCAAGCTATGCTTGCACAAGCTAACCAACAGCCACAAGGCGTCCTTCAATTACTTCGTTAATAGTCGCTTAGTTGCTTAAAAGACCCTAGGAATTATCCTAGGGTCTTTTTTATGCTCTTATCTCTTTTTAAATTATATTTTGAATAAGTCAAAACTCATCTTTATAAACTTTAATTCTAAATATTAATAGCTTTTCTCCGATATAAACTGTAAAGCTATTAATCTTGGAGGAGAAAGTGATGCTTGATCGTCTTTCGGTAAATAACCTATCCTCTCAGCTAAGAACTGCTAACACAGAAGGAATTCCAAATTATAATCAAAAAGAAAATGACACTGCTGTCAGTCCTGAAATAAAAGATCAGGCCGATAGTCCAGTTAAGAAAGAAAAGGTTGAAGAAGTAGTAGATAGTTTAAATCAGTTTCTTGAGCCTACACATACTTCGTTAAAGTTTAAACTTCATGAAAAACTGAATGAATATTATGTGAGTGTTATAGATGATAAAACGCAAGAAACGATCCGCGAGATTCCTTCTAAGAAGCTGCTTGATTTTTATGCGGCGATGACGGATTTTGTTGGGATTATGGTAGATAAAAAGATATAGGCGGTGAAGGTTTTTGGTACGTATAAGCGGATTGGCTAGCGGGATGGATATTGATTCGATGGTAAAGCAGCTTATGACTGCTGAGCGTGTGCCTCTTGATAAATTAAATCAAAAGAAACAGACGATGGAATGGCAGCGCGACGATTACCGGGATATGAATAGTACTCTGCTGGATTTGGATACAACCATTTTTAATGGAGTGGGAAAACAATCATCGTTCATTAAAAAGAATGTAACGATTTCAGATTCTAATATGATTTCTGTAAGAAATGTTAATTCTACCAGTGACTTTTCTGGAAAGATAGAAGTGAAGGAGCTGGCGTCACCTGCCTCTATCACTAGCAAAACTGCAACAAACGTCACAGATTCCACAGCAAAGCTGACAGCTTTAGCAGGCAAAACCATTACCGTTCAGGCAATTACAAAAGATGGAACATTAGAAGATAAGCCATTTTCTTATACCATTAAAGCTGATGATACATTGGACAGCGTTATTTCCCAAATTAATTCAAACTCCGGTGTAACAGCCTTTTTTGACCAAAATACAAAACAAATTTCCTTTATTGCAAAAAATACGGGGCAAGCATCTGGCGGCAAGGAAATTATTTTTACCGGAGATGAATTTTTTAAAAATACATTAAACGTGGATCTTGATAATGCAACTAGCAGCTTGGGAAATTCAGTACAAGGAAAAAATGCCACCATTGTTTATAATGGACTGCAAACTACCCGTTCCTCCAACACTTTCCAAATCAATGGTGTGGAAATTACATTGAAGCAAAAAACAGCTGTGAATACTCCAGTGACTTTTTCATCGGCACCAGACACAGATGCTATCCTTGATACGATTACAAAGTTTGTCACCAAATATAATGACACAATCAAAAAGATCAAAGACAAAACAGATGAGCCCAAGTACCGTGATTATCTGCCGCTGACCCAGGAGCAAAGGACGTCCATGAAGGATGATGAAATCAAGCTTTGGGAAGATAAGGCGAAGAGCGGTACCCTGAGAAATGATTCTGTGCTGAGCAGTTCTCTTAATAAGATGAGGTCTTCACTTTATACTAGTGTTCCGGGTACTCAAACATTCAGCCAGCTGAGTGCGATAGGCATTACAACAACAAGCAATTATTTAGATGGCGGCAAGCTCACAATTGACGAAGATAAGCTGCGTGCTGCGATAGCGAAAGACCCTAACGCCGTTTATAATTTGTTCAATAAAGATGGTGCCACTTCTGCGGATAAAGGTCTTGCCCGCCGCTTAAGAGATGATATCAAAGGGACAATGACCGATATTGAGAGCAAAGCAGGAAAAACATCTTCTGTTAATACTACTTTTACAATCGGCAAGCTCTTAAACTCAATCGGCACTCAAATTACAAGCTTTCAAGATAAGCTGACTAGTACAGAAACCCGTTATTATAATCAATTCAGTACCATGGAACAAGCCATTCAAAAGGCTAACTCACAAAGCGGTTATTTAACGCAGATGTTAAGCAAATGATTTTTCTAAAGGAAGTGTAAACGATGGCTCTTGGTAATCCCTATCAGGCGTATCAGCAGAACTCGGTAACAACGGCATCACCTGGAGATTTAACACTTATGCTTTATAACGGCTGTCTGAAATTTATCACATTAGCCAAAAAAGCAATCGAAGAAAACAATATTCAGGAGAAAAATACGAATTTAATCAAAGCGCAAAACATCATTCAGGAACTAATGGTGACTCTCAATATGGACGTTGAGGTATCAAAGGATTTGATGTCCCTATATGATTACTTGAACCGCCGTTTGATTGAGGCTAATTTAAAAAGTGATTTAGCGATACTCCAGGAAGTGGAAGGCTTCGTCACGGATTTCCGCAATACGTGGAAGGAAGTTGTCCAGCTTAACCGCCAAAAACAATTTAGTCAAAATGGACAAGCCTAATGGAGGCATTGTTTGCATATCATACTCTTTCACTTAAATTAATTGGTTTGTTAGAAGAGGCACTAGCACACGAGCGGGATGAAAAAATTGCCGGAATCCAGGAGCTGCTGAATCAGCGGGATGAAGTGATGAAGCATATTTCCCCGCCGTTTTCCTCTGCTGACCAAGAGCTGGGCAGAAAACTGAAGGTGCTGGATGCCAGGGTGATTCAGCTGCTGAATGAGCAAAAAGCCGTTATTCAAAAAGACCTAAAGCAGCTTAGCGCTAAAAAGGAATCCTCCCGTAAATATGTGAATCCCTATCAATCTCTTTCAACAGATGGGATGTTCTACGATAAAAGAAAATAACCTATCAAACCGCTTATGATAAGCGGTTTTTATTTTGGGTTCATTCTTCAATTCCGGCAAAAATTCGACAATTTTTTATTATGCGTTTGTGAAGGAATTGTAAAGGGTATTGAAGAATATAACAATTATAGCTTTATTTTTTTGAAGGAGGACTCGTTTTATGAATTATAACGTTCGCGGTGAAAACATTGAGGTAACTCCAGCAATTAGAGAGTACATTGAAAAGAAAGTCGGGAAATTGGAGAGATATTTTAATGACGCTCCGAATTCCAATGTTCTGGTGAATTTAAAAGTGAACAATACGAATTCCTCAAAGGTGGAAGTGACCATCCCGATGCCGAATCTGGTATTGCGGGCTGAGGAAGAAAATCCCGACATGTATGCAGCTATTGATTTGATCAATGATAAACTTGAACGTCAAATTCGTAAACATAAAACGAAAGTGAACCGAAAATTCCGCGGTCCAGGCGGCGCGACACAGGAAATGTTCGCTACTACTCTGGAGGAAGCGGAAGCAGTCCCGGCTGTTGAAGAGGATGAAAGCGATCTTGAAGTTGTCCGTAACAAGCGCTTCGATTTAAAACCGATGGACAGCGAGGAAGCAATTCTTCAGATGAATATGCTCGGCCATAATTTCTTCGTTTATACAAATGCAGAAACAAATACAACCAATGTGGTGTACCGCCGCAAAGATGGCCGCTACGGACTGATTGAGCCAAGCTGATAAATAAAATAAGAGATACCAGAAGCCCTGCACATTGCTGCAGGGCTTCTTTATGTTGTTTGTTATGTACCAGGGATCAGAATTCAGTTTAGATTGAATCCTTGCGAATCTGGCTCGAATGGAAGAGGATTTGGCTCTAATCAAGGCGTAATTGAATCAATTATCCATTTATATGGAAATTTTTAAGGCAGTTTCGTTTAGAAAATGTAAATAAACGGAATTTTTTTGATTAGGAGATTCTAAACAGGTGAAAAGTAGCCATTTTTTGTTTTCTACGCCGCTCATTATTTAAATTTCGTATATATTAAATTCACAATAAAGAACGAAAAGAAATAATAAATAGAAATCCGAGGAATTTTCTCTTTTAAAACTGGTTTGTTTGTAATATACTCAACATATAATATATTCTTTATAAAGAACAAAAAATAGTGCGATATTAAGAATGGATGGCGGTGGAATATTGGTTCTATCCCGGGTGAGAACGCATCAGAATCTGAAGAATAAAAAGAAAAGGCGGTACAGGGTTTATGCAGGAACGGTCCTGCTGGCGGCGATGATTCCCTATATGTCTGTCCCGACATATGCTTTGCTGACAGACCAAGTCCAGGAAACGGGCCAGGGAGTGCAGGCTGCCTTTGTGTTTCCGGTAACAATCAAGGAACTGGCAGAAAAGGCCGCGGAGCTTAAGGAGAAAATGGATACATACGCTGCAGAGGCAGAAAGCACTGCCGGTAAGGTTTCATCCTCGGAGACGGCAGCAGGAGCAAACTCTCTTGTTGATTCAGTAGTTGCCAAGAACTCGGCAGCAGAGAACACCAAAAAAGAGCTGGAAAAAGTGGTAATACAGCTGCAGGATTATTATGACCGGGCTCAAAAGGAAAAGGATGAAAGCAAGGCGATATTTGAACAAGCAAAAAGCAGTGATTCTCTGACAGGAGAAAATCTTAAACAGGTTCAGTCGTTACTAGGTGAAGCTACTTCCCGGAAAAATTACGGTGATGAATCTGTTGCTGTTGATTCAGATTTGCTTGAGAAAATCGGAAATAAAGTGAAATTCTATAATCGTGTATACAGCTATGTAGAATCAGGCTTTAAAAAGGCAGATAAAGAAAATACAGATGCAGATGAAACACTGGCGCGGCTGGATTCCACATTATCTAGTGCTCAAGCTGCCGCAGCTGGTGTAGAGGAACGGATCAAGGAAGAAGAAAAAAAGAAAAAAGAAGAAGAAGCAAAAAAACAGGCTGAAGAAGCGAAGAAACAAGAAGAAGCGAAGCAAAAAGAAGAAAACCCTTCAAAAGGAGAGAAAAGTGACAAGCCTGAGAGCGGCGATAGTGGGCAAGAACCTAAACAGGGAAATGACAATGGCGGGCAGGATGCATCAAAAGGGCCGGCTGGAAGCAGTGATACCAGCAAAGGAAATCCTGATCCGGGAAAAGAAGATGATTCTGCAAAAGGAACCTCAGAACCTTCTCCTGCACAGCCAGGAAATGATGATTCAGCGGCTGGCACTGATAAAAGTGCCCCTTAAAAGCAGCAGGGAGTGGAAATGTGAAAAAAATTATCGGAAACACATTGACTGTTTTATTAGCTGGGATACTGATTATCCTTGGGTATACAGCTGTTTCTTCAAAAATTACAGGCAAGGCCCCGAGCTTATTCGGATACGAAATGCTCACCGTTCTTTCAGGTTCCATGGAGCCTGTATTAAAGACAGGATCTGTAATTGCTGTCAAGCCGCTTGAGAATACAGATGCTCTTAAAGTGAAGGATGTAATTACCTATCGTGCTGTGGATCAGCCGGATATGCTCATCACCCATCGAATTAAAAGAATCATCTCTGAAAATGGGAAAAGAGTATTTATCACAAAAGGGGACAGCAACAATATAGAGGATACCATTCCTGTTCCTGAAGATCATGTCCTGTTTCAGTACAAAGGGCTGATGATTCCTTATGTTGGAGAAGCATTGGCTTTTTCAAAAACGAAAACAGGTATTTTATTTTTATTAATCATACCGGGAATATTGATCTTTTTGTGGCAGTTCCTGAAAATATGGAACGATGATCATGCAAGCGATAAACGGAAAGAGCAGATTTCCTGATTAGGAGTTTGCTACTGCAGAAGAAAGGAAGAATGCTATGGGAAAGAAATCGAAGGCGGGATTATCCATCGGGGCCATTATGCTTGCAGCCGCATTGACGGGCGGCGGGACATTTGCCTTTTTCTCGGACTCTGTCACGCAGTCCGGCAGCACATTTACTGCTGGCGTCGTGAAAATTGAGGATGTTTCAGAAACAAAGGGCTTTTCTTCATCACAGTATATTTCCGCGCTTGCACCCGGAGATACTGATACCAATACGGTTACGGTCAAAAATACCGGAAATCTTGATGTTTGGGTCAGAATTAATGAAGAGGCTTCAAATGCCACCAAAACAGGCGCACTTTTCAGCGGTGAAACACCTGTTGTGATTACCTATGACAGTGATGGTGCAAAGAAGCTTGCCCCTAATGAAACGGCCACCTTCAAAGTGACCTATGAATTCCCTTTAAAAGCAGATAAAACCTATCAGGAAGCACAAGGAAAATTTGATGTGGTGTTTGACGCTGTCCAGTCACGGAATAACGATGAAGGAAAAGGACCTAAAACTTGGAATTGAATGCATCTATAATATGAGGCTCAGTTACCTATGATTTCCGCTCCAGACGCTTCCTTTCCGGGGGGCGTTCGCCGGGCCTCCTCGTCGCTATCGCTCCTGCGGGGTCTCGCCTGCAACGCTAATCCCCCAGGAGTCAAGCGTCTTCCGCTCCAATCAATAAAGTGTATATATCAGCTATGTCCTTTAACTAAATAAAATTCATTTTTTTCATAAAACTGCAGACCACCTCTGCAGTTTTTTAAATTTTTAAAATTATTAGCCTTTTTCTATGGATTTATTTTACACATGAGGTAAAGTAGTGTTGTGAACAATTAATTATATTTGAATAGAGGTGTCAGCATGAATTTCGATTATCATTATCATCCATATCCATCTCAAAGGTCAACGGTCATGGCCCGTAATGGAATGGTGGCTACATCCCAGCCGCTTGCAGCACAGGCTGGACTTGATATCCTGAAAAAGGGCGGCAATGCGATTGATGCAGCGATTGCGGCAGCTGCCGCTTTAACGGTTGTAGAACCGACGTCCAATGGAATTGGCGGCGATGCTTTTGCCCTTGTATGGACAAAAGGGAAGCTGCATGGGCTTAATGCGAGCGGACCAGCTCCTGCTTCCATATCCATAGAGGATATTAAAAAGAGGGGCTTCGATGAAATTCCTGTTCATGGGTGGATTCCTGTTACAGTGCCTGGTGCACCATCGGCATGGGCTGAGCTTTCAAAGAAGTTCGGAAAGCTGTCATTAAAAGAAGTGCTTCAGCCTGCCATTGAGTATGCTGAAAAAGGCTATCCGCTTTCACCGATTTTGGGCAAGTACTGGGAATATGCATATAGAAGATTTCAGCAGACTTTAAAAGACGATGAATTTCAGCATTGGTTTGAAACCTTCGCACCTGATGGCAGGGCGCCTAAAGTCGGCGAAATTTGGCGTTCAGAAGGACATGCTGCTACATTAAGGTCGATTGCCGAAAGCGATGGGGAAAGCTTTTACCGAGGAGAAATTGCTGAGAAAATTGCCGCTTTTTCAAAGAAATATAATGGATATTTATCGAAAGAAGATTTGGCATCCTTCCAGGCAGAATGGGTCGAGCCGATTTCTGTCAATTACAGGGGATACGATGTGTGGGAAATCCCGCCGAATGGACAGGGCCTTGTTGCGCTGATGGGCTTGAATATTGCAAAAGGTTTTGAGTTTAACGAGAAGGATACCGCAGATTCCTACCATAAACAAATAGAAGCAATGAAGCTTGCTTTTACAGACGGCAAGGCATACATAACAGATCCGGCAGAAATGGGTACTGCAGTCGAGGAGCTCCTCTCAGATCATTACGGAGAATCAAGGGGAAGTGAAATCGGCGATACAGCCATTGAACCAGATCCTTATCAGCCGGCTAAAGGAGGAACCGTTTACCTTGCAGCAGCGGATGGAGAGGGGAATATGGTGTCCTTCATTCAAAGCAATTATATGGGGTTCGGTTCTGGGCTTGTTGTGCCTGGAACAGGGATTGGCCTGCAAAACAGGGGGCATGATTTTTCACTGAATCCGGATGATGCGAATGTGCTGAAGCCTGGTAAAAGAACCTATCATACGATCATTCCAGGATTTCTGACAAAAGATAATGAGGCAGTTGGGCCACTCGGTGTGATGGGCGGTTATATGCAGCCCCAGGGCCATATGCAGGTTGTCATGAATACAGTTGATTTTCATCTGAATCCTCAGGCAGCACTTGATGCACCGAGATGGCAGTGGATTTCGGGCAAAAAGGTTCAGGTAGAGCCGCATTTTCCTAATCATATCGCCCAAGCCCTCAGCCGAAAAGGACATCAAATTGAAGTGGCACTTGATACAGGCGGCTTTGGCAGGGGCCAGATCATTTGGCGCGATCCCAAAACAGGTGTCCTCATGGGAGGGACGGAGCCGCGTACAGACGGAAGCATTGCCGCATGGTAAAATGGAAATATGCTAGATTTTAGAGAGGAACTGCGGTGAATCAACATGAAACAAACGGATATTTTTATGGCTTTTTTCAGAGTGGGCATGCTAGGCTTTGGCGGCGGCCCATCAGCCATTCCTCTTGTACAGAAGGAAGTTGTGGAAAAGTATAAATGGATGGATCAGGATGAGTTCGGGGACGTGCTTGCTTTGGCAAATGCGCTGCCAGGCCCAATTGCGACAAAGCTTGCGGGATATATCGGCTACCGTGTCGGAGGCTTTTGGGGCATGCTCAACGGTGTTGCGGCAGCGATTGTGCCGACCATCCTTCTCATGATTTTCCTTCTGAATGTGTTAAATACATTCAGGGATCAGCCATGGGTAGGGGGAATGACAAAAGCGGTTGTACCTGTGGTCGCCGTCATGCTGCTTACAATGACCTGGGATTTTATCAAGAAATCAAGGAACTCAAATCTCGGATGGCTCTGGACCATCATTCTTGCCCTCGTTAGCCTGGTGCTGATGCAGGTGCTGCATGTACATCCTGCGATCATTATTTTCGTGCTGCTGCTCGGGGCGCTTCTGAAAAAAGATGCACCTTCTGATAAAAAGCAAAAGGGGAGCACAACACCATGATATATTTTAAGATTTTCTGGGCCTTTTTTGTGCCGGGCATTCTTGGATACGGAGGAGGACCTGCTTCCATTCCGCTTGTCGAAAAAGAAGTAGTTGATCATTATCATTGGCTGTCAGTGAATGAATTCAGCGAAGTGCTCGCACTGGGAAACGCATTGCCAGGGCCGATTGCTACTAAACTAGCGGGTTATATCGGATACCAGCAGGGCGGTATCCTGGGTGCGGTTGTCGGGGAACTTGCTTCAGTAGGCCCATCGCTTCTTCTGATGGTGGCTCTGCTCAGCCTGCTGATGAAGCATAAAGAATCACCGAAGGTAAAAAGAATGACCATGAGCGTCCGTCCTGTCATCGCAGTTTTGCTTGGAGTTATGACATACGACTTCTTTTTTTCTTCGTACAAAAATTCAGGGCTTCTGCAGACTGCTGCAATTGCGGCTATCAGCTATGTGCTGATGGAAAAACTGAAGGTCCATCCAGCATATGTTATTGCAGGAGCGCTGATTTACGGCGGACTTGCACTATCCTAAAAAAATCTCCAGTTACGGATGTGCCGTAGTTGGAGATTTTTATTTTGGCTTAGCTTCAATCACATAACGCTTCGGGGCATGCCCGATATAGGAAAAAGGGTAGCAGGTGCTTAGCGTAAGAATTTCTTCAGGGTCCGTGCTGCGAATGACCGTTGTATCATCTTTATCAACAATGTACGTTCGATAGATGATATAGGTATAGCTTTTATTATTTAACTGGATAGTCAGTTCATCAGATTTCCTTAGTGTTCCGAGCTTTCTGAAAACAGTATCTCTGTGTCCGGAGAGGACAATTTGGCTGTGCCCTCCTGGAAGTGAGGTAGAAGAAACATGGCCAACACCTTTTTCCAAGTCATCTTCATCTGCTCCTTCCACGATTGGCAGCTCCTTATTTAAGAGGGGAATTTGCAGAATTCCTATAACCTCTCCATTTTCTGCGTGCGGCTTTGCTGCAGACTTTATTTCTGTCTGCTGGATGTGCTGCTGTGCGGTCATTGACTTTGCTTGTGCCAAGCTTTGTTTTTGTTCTTTGTGCTGCATATTCATTTTATAAAATGAGAGACAAAGACAAAGTACACCTAAAACCAAGATAGCTAGTCCAGTTTGTTTCATTCCATTTTTGAGCTCCTTTTGAATTTTATGAATTCAATCCAGGTGTTTAGTTCCTCCTTGCTCGCGCCAGAGGAAATCGCTTCCTGCAATAGTGCCGCCCATTCAGAATCAAACTCTTCCTGTTCCTTGGATTCTCCCATTAAATCCTCTACAGTTGTCTCCAGAATATCTGCAATCTGAGATAAGATTTTTATGGAAGGGTTTTTCTGGATCCCCCTTTCAATATAGCTCAAATAAGACTTTGAGATGCCAATCTCATTAGCCAGCCGATTAAGTGAGTAACCTTTCTCCTTCCGAAATTTCTTTATTTTATCACCAATCATATCGACTCTCCTTATTAAGTAGTATTTACCTCTATTTTACATTATTAAGAACAAAATGTTCTTTAATAAATACAAAATAATGAGGAAATGGAAGAAAATTCTTGAAAAAGAATGAAAATAGTTCTTTTTGTGGAACGAATGGGCGATTTTTGGATTTTAAAGATTGCTACCTTTGTACTATACTTCAAATATAAGTTCAATAAAAAGAACGAAATAAACGAAATATACAAATATCATCCTTTTTAAAGAACTTGTTCTTTAAAAAGAACATAATATTCATCAATTAAAATAGGCAGGTGTTTATCGTGAAAAAACTGATTAAGTTCCTAAGTAATGCATTAACCTTCGTACTCGCGGCTTTATTGATTTTGATGGCATTCTTCGTGGTTTCGTCCAAAGCTTCAGGCGGCACTCCGCAAGCCTTTGGATATCAGCTAAAATCCGTGCTTTCCGGCTCCATGGAACCGACATTCCTGACAGGCTCAGTAATTGCTGTTAAGCCCCTGAAAGCTGCTGAAAAAACACAGCTGAAAAAAGGCGACATCATTACGTTCCAGGCTGGCGAGGATAAAACAATCACTCACAGAATTCAAAAGGTTATAAAATCTGGAGCCAATGTTTCGTATCAGACAAAAGGCGATAACAACAATGCTGCTGATCTGGAGCCAGTGCTTTCTGCCAATGTAGTAGATAAATATAACGGATTCACGATTCCATATGCGGGATATTTCATGAATTACGCTTCATCGAAAACAGGTTCAGCACTGCTGATGATCATTCCGGGCTTGCTGCTTCTGGCTTATGCAGCAGTTTCCATCTTAAAAGCCTTAAAGGAAATTGACCCTAAGAAAAACGAGGATAAAACAAAAACAGCTTAAAAAGGTTGCATTTCCTGCAGCAATGCAGGAATCAATATAAATTACATACCCACTAGGGTCAGGGAGGAAGAAAGAAATGAGTCTTAAGAAAAAATTAGGTTTAGGAATGGGTGCAGCTGCACTAGGTTTATCATTAGTCGGCGGAGGAACGTTTGCATACTTTAGTGATTCTGAAACAACAAACAATACATTTGCTGCAGGAACTTTAGATCTAAATGTTGATCCTGATATCATCGTCAACGTGAACAACATTAAGCCTGGAGACAAGATAAACCGTACATTTAAACTCCAAAACAATGGTTCTTTAGATATCTCAAAAGTGTTGTTAACAACTACTTATGAAGTTACAGATGCACAAGGTAAAAAGAATGATGATGATTTTGGAAAGCATATCAGGGTAAATTTCCTGAAGAATGAAGATAAATCGGGAATTCTTAATCCTAACAATGTGATTGTCAGTAAAACATTATTTGAATTAAAAAGCATGACTCCTGACCAAGTGAAAAATTTAAGTTTATTTGAATTGCTGGGTAAAGAGAGGAGCGGACTACAAGCTCATACTGAGGACAACTTATATGTACAATTTGAATTTGTCGATAACGATGCAGACCAAAATCAATTCCAGGGAGATTCTATCAGCCTTCACTGGAAATTCGATGCTCAACAAACCAAGGGTGAATCAAAATAATGAAATAGCTAAATAAAGGCGGGAATTCCATTCCCGCCTTTATTTAAATTAATTGTGATGCTGTTTTTAAACTACATGGTGATTGCGGGGTAATGCCGTGCATAAAAAAAGGCTATTGGCAAAGCCGGTTTTGATTATTGCTGCATTATTGGTGATTTACAGCTTTATCTATCCAAGTGTCTCTGAAGCATCGGAGCAGGAAATTGATATTGAAACAAACCCAGATCAGTTTTTATTTAAGGTAGGAAACTTAAAGCCAGGTGACTGGATGCCTCGTGAAATTACGATTCGCAACGCGGGCAAAAGGGATTTTAATTATTATTCTTTTGTTGAAAAAAAGCAT
Organism: Bacillus sp. MUM 13; assembly: GCF_001866725.1. NCBI lineage: Bacteria > Bacillati > Bacillota > Bacilli > Caryophanales > Bacillaceae > Bacillus > Bacillus sp. MUM 13. The sequence goes on along the minus strand of NZ_MLYQ01000040.1, from coordinate 50,739 downwards.
TCGGAAAAAGAGTTATTTGTAAACCTGACATTATCCGTTCAAGACAAGAATAATCATTTCTTATACAAAGGGAAGTTAGCTGATTTTAAGGGATTTCCTCCCCGCTTCTTAAAGAGCGGCAGATCAGAAACTCTGCAATATACCGTTAAGATGCCAGAGGAGCTTGGGAATGAGTTCCAGGGTTCTGCGGCAGCAGCTCTATTTAAATTTTATGCCCAAGAGCCGGATTCTGCTGTAACACCTCCTTCAGGAAATGCCGGCGGCACTTCTCCTGATCATCATGGCAGCATGCCTGGACAGCAGCAAAACATGGATACAAAGCATGCTGACCATAACCAAACGGGAGAAAAGCTTCCTGATACAGCAACTGATACTTATAACATTCTGCTGGCTGGAGTATTTTTGACTCTTTCAGGCGGCACATTGCTTATTTTGCAGAAAAGAAAAAAACGAGAACGGCATTAAACAATAGAGGAGTTGTCAGTATGTACCGGAAAAATTGTTATAAATGCCACAGGCCTTCTTTTAGCAGTGCGGGTGATGGCCAATGGCTATGTCCTGTATGCGGGGCTGACTTAACGGATCAAAAGCTATTTCAGGCTGTTTCAATAGAAAATAGCCAGCAGAAATATGAATCTGTTAAAAAAAGCTACTCGCCAGGAAAGAAATAAAGAAAAAACTATATGGTTCGACATGAAGTGCAGCTGCCTCTGCCGTTAGCACATTTCCATCTTGCTAAAAAATGCGAATTGTTAAAATTTAGTATAAAATGTAAATAAATAGTTGGAAAATTCCTAAAATAATCGACAAGAAACAGCATAGGTTAACCTGCTTAACTATTATAATAAGAAAACTAGCTGATTTTTTTATGAATGCAGAAAAAGGCAAACCTATTGAAAGATAGGGACGCAAAGTCACGGGTCTAAGGGTGGAATAATGCTATGGCGGCCGGTCTGCCTGAAATACAAAGGTATTTTGGGAGGTTAATGATGGGAAAGACTGTATTGGATCTAGAGTGGGTTGAATTAATTAAGGAAGCTAAATTAATTGGAATTAACAAGGACGATATCAGGCAATTTCTCTTATCAAAGCAATCATTATTCAATCAGGGCGGACCAGAGACTTGTGAAAATACATATACGGAAAGCTGATGTAATTTGAAAGCCCTTAAACAAACGGCAATCTGGCCGGTTGTTTAAGGGCTTTGTCTTGGCGAATTTTCATACTTAATTTGCTTTTAGTTCCTGCTTATGATCACTATTCATCTTCTTTTTTCAATCTCCACTTGTTGAATTCGATAAACTCACGGAACTGGTCTTTGGTCACTCCAGAATCCATGGCTTCCTGAATGATATTCAGCCAGTCGGCATCCAGGTTTTCGGTGTCAGGCTCATCATGCAAAAGTGAATCTACCGGCACCCCCAGCACAGCAGATATTTTTTCAAGAAATTGAATGGAGGGGTTTGTTTGCAGGTTTCTTTCGAGTGAGCTTAAATATGATTTAGCTACTCCAGCTTTGTCAGCGAGCTCTGTCATGGACATTTTTCTTTTTTCTCTTAAATTTTTCACGCGGATTCCGATCATGTCACCACATCCTGAAACTTTTTCTTTATTTATCATATATATGTTATTTAATCTAGTCTATTTACATTTTACCAGCACTTATGCTATATAATCCATCTTTTCTTCAAATACAGTAAGTTGTACCTGCCATATAGAAATGGTAATATAAATTGTGGGCTTATTAGGCAGTTTTTTTGCAAAGCAGCCTATAAGAACGGCTGTTAAGAAACATGCCCATCTTCTATTTAAAATCAAAAATGGCCTGGCTTTGCTGCCAGGACAGTTGAAATAACAAATCTATCATTAAGTCAGCAAGTATTATTGATTCTATCGATAAAGAGGAGCGTTAATGAATGCTTAATATATTAAATAAAGTATTTGATCCAAATAAACGTGATGTAAAGAGGCTTCAGCGGATTGCTGATCAAATCGAGGGCCTTGCACAGGAAACGGCTGCTCTCTCTGACAGCGAGCTTAAAGCGAAGACGGAAGAATTCAAGCAGCGCTACCAAAACGGTGAAACGGTGGATGATTTGCTTGTTGAGGCATTTGCTGTTGTGCGTGAAGGAGCCAAGCGAGCACTCGGGCTTTATCCTTTCCATGTGCAGCTGATGGGGGGGATTTCCCTTCATGACGGAAATATTTCTGAGATGAAAACCGGTGAAGGTAAAACCCTTACCTCCACATTGCCGGTATATCTGAATGCAATCACAGGTAAAGGCGTTCACGTGGTTACGGTCAATGAATACCTGGCCAGCCGTGATGCTGCCGAAATGGGCAAGCTTTATGAATTCCTTGGCTTGACTGTCGGCTTGAACCTAAATGGCTTATCACAGGAAGAAAAGCAGGAAGCATACCAGGCAGACATCACCTACAGCACAAATAATGAGCTTGGCTTTGATTATCTTCGCGATAACATGGTGCTATATAAAGAGCAAATGGTTCAGCGCCCGCTTCATTTTGCAGTCATCGATGAAGTTGACTCCATCCTGATTGATGAAGCGCGTACACCGCTCATCATTTCGGGTTCAGCACAAAAATCAACAGCCCTGTATATCCAGGCGAACGCTTTTGTGAGAACGCTGGTAAAGGATACTCATTATACGTATGATGAAAAAACAAAAGGTGTCCAGCTTACGGAAGAAGGAATCAACCGCGCTGAGTCAGCATTCAATATTGATAACCTGTTCGATATCAATCATATTACCCTGAACCATCATATTAACCAGGCATTGAAGGCCCATGTAACCATGCACCTTGATGTCGACTATGTGGTGCAGGAAGGCGAAATTGTCATTGTTGACCAATTTACCGGCCGTTTAATGAAGGGCCGCCGCTACAGTGAAGGGCTGCACCAGGCTATTGAAGCAAAAGAAGGCCTGGAAATCCAGAACGAAAGCATGACTCTTGCGACAATAACATTCCAAAACTACTTCCGTATGTATGAAAAGCTTTCCGGAATGACTGGTACAGCTAAAACGGAAGAAGAGGAATTCCGCAATATCTACAATATGAACGTCATTGTCATCCCTACAAACCGTGAAATTGTCCGTGATGACCGTGCAGATCTGATTTATGCTTCCATGGACGGCAAGTTCCGGGCGGTTGTTGAGGATATTGCTGTGCGCCATCAAAAAGGGCAGCCGATACTTGTCGGTACAGTTGCTATTGAAACATCAGAAATCATTTCAAATTACTTGACTAAAAAAGGCATCCGCCACGATGTGCTGAATGCGAAGAATCATGAACGTGAAGCGGAAATTATTGCGAATGCCGGCGAGCAGGGTGCAGTTACGATTGCTACAAACATGGCAGGACGCGGTACTGACATCAAGCTTGGTGAAGGCGTGAAGGAATTGGGCGGCCTTGCAGTCATTGGTACGGAACGCCATGAAAGCAGGCGCATCGATAACCAGCTTCGCGGACGTTCAGGACGCCAGGGAGATCCGGGTGTGACTCAATTTTATCTATCAATGGAAGACGAATTGATGCGCAGGTTTGGATCTGACAATATGAAAAATATGATGACACGCCTTGGCATGGACGATACCCAGCCGATACAGAGCAAAATGGTATCAAGAGCTGTTGAGTCGGCGCAAAAACGTGTTGAGGGAAATAACTTTGATGCCCGTAAGCAGCTGCTTCAATATGATGACGTGCTTCGCCAGCAGCGTGAAATCATCTACAGACAGCGTTTTGATGTCCTTGACAGCGAAAATCTCCGCAGCATTGCAGAAAACATGATCAGCTCTTCTATCCATAGGGCGGTTGCCGCATTCGGCACGTTCGGCGAAGAAGAAGAATCATTGAATACTGCTGGAATCGTTGATTACGTGAACGCAAATCTTCTAAGTGAAGGCGACATTACAGAGGAAGATCTGAAAGGCAAGGATACAGAAGAAATTTCCGAGTGGCTTTTTGAACAAGTGAAAGAGCGCTATGATGAAAAAGAAGAGCTGCTTTCTTCTGAGCAAATGCGCGAGTTCGAGAAGGTTATCGTGCTTCGGGCTGTTGACAGCAAATGGATGGACCATATCGATGCGATGGAACAGCTCCGCCAGGGAATCCATCTTCGTGCATATGGCCAGATCGATCCATTGCGTGAGTACCAGCAGGAAGGCTTCGCAATGTTCGAAGAAATGATTGCGTCCATTGAGGATGAAGTGACTCAATACATTATGAAAGCTGAAATCCAGAATAACCTGGAGCGCCAGGAAGTGATCAAAGGACATGCCGTGAATCCGAAGGAAGATGGAGAAACGGTCAAGAAAAAGCCTGTCCGAAGCAAATCCGATACTGGCCGCAATGCTCCGTGCCCTTGCGGAAGCGGAAAGAAATATAAAAATTGCCACGGCCTTATGCAATAATAGCATCTAATCCGGGCATATAGTACAGACCTGTCATGAAAGAGGCTGGGCAGCTTCCGGTGCCGCCTCTTTTCGTGCGTTTTGATTAGAGTTTGCTTATCGGCCGTTTTTTGCATATAGTTATCTAGAGATGAACGTGCACGTTTTTAAAATGAAGAATATCCTTTTATAAAGGATTTACTACTTATGAGGTGAAGAATATGGAATTGTCAGATATTAGAAATGAGCTTGAAAAAACCGCTGGACGTTTAGCGGACTTTAGGGGGTCTCTTTGACTTAGAAGAAAAGGAAGCCCGAATTGCAGAACTTGATAATGTTATGACAGATCCTGATTTCTGGAATGACCAGCAAAAAGCACAAACAGTTATTAATGAAGCAAATGCGTTAAAAGAACAGGTGAATCAGCTTTCAGAACTCAATGAGTCCTATGAAAACCTTGATTTAACGTATGAACTTGTGAAGGAAGAAAGTGATGCAGAGCTTCAGGCTGAGCTTGAGCAGGAGATCATGGAGCTTTCTCAGAAAATGAATGACTTTGAGCTTCAGCTTTTATTAAGTGAAGAATATGATAAGAAAAATGCCATCCTTGAATTGCATCCCGGAGCTGGCGGAACCGAATCACAGGACTGGGGCTCCATGCTGCTTCGCATGTACACCCGCTGGGGCGAAAAGCGCGGCTTCAAGGTGGAGACGCTGGATTATCTTCCTGGCGACGAAGCAGGAATCAAGAGCGTTACCCTCTTAATTAAGGGGCATAATGCTTATGGATATTTGAAGGCTGAAAAAGGGGTGCATCGATTGGTGCGTATTTCTCCTTTCGATTCATCGGGCCGCCGCCACACATCCTTTGTTTCCTGTGATGTTATGCCGGAATTCGATGATAATATCGAAATTGAAATCCGTACGGAAGATTTGAAAATCGATACGTACCGTGCGAGCGGCGCGGGCGGACAGCATATCAATACAACCGATTCAGCCGTCCGGATTACCCATCTGCCGACAAATACGGTTGTTACCTGCCAGTCCGAGCGTTCACAGATTAAAAACCGCGCCCAGGCGATGACGATGCTGAAGTCTAAGCTTTATCAGCGTGAAATTGAAGAACAGCAGGCACAGCTTGATGAAATCCGCGGCGAGAAAGACGAAATTGGCTGGGGAAGCCAGATTCGCTCATACGTATTCCATCCATATTCCATGGTGAAGGATCACCGCACAAGCACAGAAACAGGTAACGTCCAGGCTGTTATGGACGGAGACATTGATGTTTTCATCGATTCTTACCTTCGTTCAAAGCTATAAGATATAAAAAAATCCAGGCTCGCAGACGCACATTTTTGTGCATTTGCAAGCCTGGATTTTTTTATGGGCAAACTGTTGAATACCGGTAGATTGCAATTCTTCAACGCTTTATCAGAGTGCCATTTACATACCTAAGCAGGGAATGCTATACTTCTTCTGTTCTTTTTCTTTTTTTACAATAATGTTAAAAAGCAGGAAATGTTTGAAAACAGCAACATTTAATAAGGGCTGTTTTCGTAAACCTTGCTGCCATAGAACAAGGTGTTGATTTCCGCTACAGGTTGCTCCGCTTTCCGCGGGGCGTGCGCTGAGCCTCCTCGACTTTCGTCTGCGGGGTCTCGCCTGTCACGCAGATCCCGCAGGAGTCTTCGCACCTTTCGCTCCAATCAACCTGCGTAAACAATAGTCTGCCTCGAGAACTTATTAAGTAACAATAATTTTTAAGAAAACAGTCTTAAGTAAAAACGGGATTTTCAAGGAGGATACGATGAAAAAAAGATACAGAGATCCAAAGCATCCGCTAGCCGATAAACTGACTGAATATCTATTGGTGCTGATTGGGGCCGGAATTGTGGCGATTGCCTTTAACGTGTTTTTATTGCCGAATCACATTGCTTCCGGCGGAGTGAGCGGTATCAGTACCATCTTGAATGCAAAGCTCGGCTGGGAGCCTGCGTATGTGCAATGGGCTTTTAACGTGCCGCTTTTCATTGCGGGCCTGCTGCTGCTTGGCATGCAGTTTGGTGTGAAAACACTTGTCGGAACGGTCTTCTTGCCATTTGTCGTGTTTTTGACAAAGAACTGGGAGCCCTGGACACATGATGCCCTTCTTGGTTCGATTTGCGGCGGGCTTGGTGTCGGGCTTGGCCTTGGAATAGTTTTCAGGGGGAAGGCATCTACAGGCGGAACAGATCTTGCCGCGCAAATCATCCATAAGTACACACATTTTTCCCTTGGAGCCTGTGTGGCTATCATTGATGGATTGATTGTTTTGAGTGCAGCGATTGTTTTTGATATTGAAAAAGGGCTATATGCCCTGATTGGATTATATGTAACAAGCAAGACCATTGATTTGGTACAGATTGGCCTGAAGCGTTCCAGAATGGTGCTGATTATCACGACCCGCGAGCAGGAGGTAAGCAAGGCCATTCTTACTGAAGTGGACCGCGGAGTAACCAAGCTATCCGGAGTTGGCGGCTATACGGAAGACTCCCGGCCGATTCTTATGTGCGTGATTGATCAATCGGAGTTCACCAAATTGAAACAAATCGTCCAAGCCGCTGATCCCAGGGCGTTTGTCATCGTCACTGATGCTTCTGAGGTATTGGGCGAAGGTTTTAATCACGCTTAGAGCTGGTATAATAAAGGTATACTTGCAAGTTGGTTTAGGAGGAAATGTTTTGAAGAAAAAGCTATTTGCCTTATTGGCAGGAACATCGATTGTTCTTGCAGCCTGCGGCGGCGGAAATGACAGCAGCAAAAACGATACGTCCAGTGCGGGTGCAGGGGATGCAGCGAAAATTTTTGAAAATAAATGCTCTGCATGCCATGGACAGAACCTGGAGGGAGCAGTAGGGCCAAACCTTACGAAAATCGGCTCCAAGCTTACAACAGATCAGATTAAGAAAACAATAGCGAACGGAAAAGGCAACATGCCGGCAGAGCTTATCACCGGCAAAGATGCTGACAAAGTTGCAGAGTGGCTTTCAAAGAAAAAATAAGCAAAAGCGCAGTCTCCCCTGAAATAAATAAGGGTGCTGCGCTTTTTTTTATGGGACAAACTGCCCCCTGCTGTTTAGAGCTGCCTATTAGTGCAATCACATATTGAGGTCAAGAATGAGGACGGACCAATTGGAATTATAGCGGGCACTATATCAGGCATGATCGCCTGCATCAGGAATACTGTGGGGAAATCTTATAAAAATCCAGCGGAATCATAGGTTGCAGAGATGGGAGGCGCATGGCCTAAGGCTTTTTTCCTTGTTGTTAAAGTTCAGAATATTTCAATCTCGATGAAATGAAACTGTAACATTTTTATTCTTATTTTGACAAATTTTGATGTTATAATGTTTCTGTGCTTCATAAACAGGGTAATACCTGTTATTTTTTCGCATTTTTATTCCATAGTTTGTCGAAAAAATGCAGTATCCTTAAAAGTGGAAATACAAAAGGTTATGAAATACATAGCTAATTAGGTGGTTTTTAAATGATTGAAATGACAGACGTCTCGAAAACTTACCCTAATGGCGTGACTGCTATTAGCGGACTCAATGTAAAAATAAAGCAAGCTGAATTTGTGTATGTGGTAGGGCCGAGCGGTGCCGGCAAATCTACCTTTATAAAGATGATGTATCGTGAAGAAAAACCTACAAAAGGCAATATCATTGTAAATGGCCTCAGCCTTCCAAAGCTCCGTAATACAAAGGTGCCTCTTTTCCGAAGAAATATCGGAATGGTCTTCCAGGATTTTAAATTGCTGCAAACCCTAACTATTTATGAAAATGTGGCATTCGCCATGGAAGTTATTGAAAAGCATCCTGACGAAATCAAGCGCCGTGTAATGGAAGTGCTCAATCTTGTCGGTTTGAAGCACAAAGTAAGAATGCTTCCTGCTGAGTTATCAGGCGGAGAGCAGCAGAGGGTAGCGATTGCCCGTTCGATTGTCAACTCGCCTAAAGTGGTGATTGCAGATGAGCCGACTGGTAACCTCGATCCGGAAACATCATGGGAAATCATGAATATTTTTGAAGAAATCAATAAGCGCGGAACGACAGTCGTCATGGCGACTCATAATAAAGATATTGTAAACAACATGAAGCATCGTGTTATTGCCATTGAAAATGGGAAAATTGTGCGCGATGAACAGCGGGGTGAATACGGATATGAAATTTAGAACCTTGCGCCGCCACTTCAGAGAAAGCGGAAAAAATCTCGGCCGGAATGGCTGGATGACCTTCGCCTCCATCAGTGCCGTTACCGTTACATTGCTTTTGGTTGGTGTGTTCTTTGTCATCATGATGAACTTGAACCATATTGCAGGCAACGTTGAGAAGGATGTTGAAATCAGGGCTCACATTGATACAGCCGCTAATGAACAGGACAAGCAGCTGATCGGCAAAAAAATTGAAAGCATTCCACAGGTAGCGTCCGTTACCTATTCTCCAAAGCAAAAGGAATTGAACAACTTAATAAACGACCTTGGCGAAAACGGGGATTCATTTAAACTGTTTAAGCAAAATAACCCGCTGCGTGATGTGTATGTCGTTAAGACAAAATCGCCGAAGGATGTTATCAAGGTAGCGAAAGAAATTGAAGGCTTTAACTATGTCCAGATGGTGAAATATGGACAAGGCTATGTTGAGAAGCTATTTAAAGTAGTCAACATTGCACGAAACATCGGAATCGTCTTAATCATCGGGCTGCTGTTTACAGCCATGTTCCTGATTTCCAATACAATTAAAATTACAATAGTTGCAAGAAGAAAAGAAATCGAGATTATGAGACTGGTAGGGGCAACAAATACCTTTATCAGATGGCCATTCTTCCTTGAAGGATTGTGGCTTGGCATTTTAGGTGCTGTGGTGCCGATTGTGCTGATCGGAGTTTCCTATCACTACTTATACGATTATATGAAACCAAGGCTTACGATAAAATTTGTGGATTTGCTGCAGATGAATCCTTTCATATATCAAATCTCTGCCATCCTGATTGTTCTGGGAGCATTGATCGGAATATGGGGAAGCGTCATGTCTGTAAGGAAATTCCTGAAAGTATAGATGGTCTGCAAAGCCTGAAGGGCTTTGCGCCTCTCTTTTAAGTTCCATTAGAGAGAAGCCTTGCTTATAAAAATAGCAGATGGAATCGCATCTGTTGGGGGAAAGAAAGGGGAACTTGGGAATTGAAAAAGAAACTTATCGCGCTTAATACGACGATCATGCTTGGACTTGGCAGTGTGTTTGCACTTCCGAACGTACATGCAGAATCGATTTCGGATATGAAGCAGAAGCAGCAGGACATACAAGATAAGCGTGCAGGGGTACAATCTGGCATACATAATGCGGAGAAGAAAATCAACCAGCTTCAAGATAAACAGGAAACTGTGGATCAGCAGCTTTCCCGCCTCGAAGCAGCCATTGATGATTCCGTCAAAAAAATTGATGAGAAAAATAATCAAATCGCTTCTACTAAGGCAGATATTGAAAAGCTAAAAAAAGAGATTGCTGTTTTAAAAGAAAGAATCAAACAAAGAAATGAAGTACTAAAACAACGTGCTGTTTCCTTCCAGGAAAGCGGCGGCGATGTCAGCTATCTTGAGGTTATTCTTGGCTCATCAAGCTTCAGCGATTTTGTGGGCCGTGTTAATGCGGTTGCAACAATCGTGGACGCTGACCAGGAAATCCTTAAGCAAAATGAACAGGATAAAAAAGATCTCGAAGATAAACAGAAATCAGTAGAAAAGAAATTGGCAGATCTTGAAGGAATGCTGGCAGATCTTAAAAATATGCAATCAAACTTAATCGTGCAGAAGAAACAAAAAACTGTGCTGATGGCGCAGTTGAAGAAGAAAGAAAGAGATACTGACGAAGAAAGAATGGGCTTGAAGGAAGAATCAGAAACACTTGCAGCCCAGGAGTCAGCTATTAAAAAAGCAATTGAGTTAGAAAAGACGCGCCAGGCAGAGCTTGCTGCAGCAAGAAAACGTGCAGCTGAAGAAGCGGCAAAACGTGCAGCAGAAGCAAAGAAAGCAGCGGCAGCCGCAGCAGCTTCTCATCATGCGAAAAGAAGCAGTACAAGCCATAGCTCCAGCCCGGCACCAGCACCAGCACCAGCTCCGAGTGAGAGCGAGCATCATGATGCACCGGCTGTTTCATCAGGTATGTTCACCCGCCCTAGCGCAGGTGTTGTTACCTCACAGCTTGGATCACGCTGGAACAAGTTCCACGCGGGAATCGATATTGCAGCACCAGGCACAAATCCGGTAGTAGCTGCAGCGGACGGCGTAGTAATCCGTTCGTATCTATCAAGCACGTACGGAAACTGTGTCATGATTTCCCATTCTATCAATGGCCAGCTGTATACAACCGTTTATGCGCATCTTCGCTCAAGAAATGTCAGCAATGGACAAGTTGTTGCTAAAGGACAGCAGGTCGGCATCATGGGCAACACAGGACACTCAACAGGGCAGCATTTGCACTTTGAGCTTCACATCGGACCTTGGAATGTTGCAAAAACAAACGCAGTCAATCCATTAAACTACTTGAATATGTAAGATACAAGGAAACCCTGAAAAGCCTGTCAATTGGCTTTTCAGGGTTTTTTGTTTGGCTTTTTAGGGCCTATTTTTAATTCTGCTTCGATTCCAGTCATCATCTCAAAAGCTCCCCCCGACTTGTTGGAGCAGACTACGACTTTTGCAGAGGTTTCAGGATAATAGGCAGAGTGGAAGTTTACTCCAGGGTCGTACCCCATTACATGGTATTTAAGTATATGATTATCCGTTTTCTTAATCCATATACCATAAGCATAGAAGTCACATTCATCGACTTGAATATGAGCTTTTATTAATGTGCTTGTGTACGCTTCACTTAAAAGCTGAAAAGTAAAAAGCGCCTCCCACAGCTTAACCATGTCTGCTGCAGTTACAAATGCTCCGCCATCGGAGCCTCCTTTGACGGGTAAGGAATATATATTTGTCTTCCAAGTACCATCAGGGTGGTCTATATATCCTAATGCTGTATTTGGAGGGAGAGAGTCGAATGTGAAATATCCCGAGTCCATCATGTTAGCTTTTTTAAAAATATATTCTTGAACGTATTCAGAGAATTCAAGGTCTGTTGCCTGTTCAACAATGAGCCCCAACAAAATATAACCCGCATTGTTGTAGTGAAAAGATTGTCCTGCTTGAAATTTCATCCGCTCGTTTTGAAATAATGGAAGGAAATCTTTTAACCTCCTTAATTGATACATAGGATATGTAATCCAGAGTTCCTCGAAGTCTGTCATAACTTCTTCATCAAAATAATCAGGTATTCCTGAAGTATGTGTCAGTAAATGATGGACAGTTATATCTTTGTCAAAGTACTGAAAATCAATATCCAGACAATCGCTTAATTTCGAATCAAAAGAAATTTTTCCTTTTTCTGCGAGCTGGCATATGGCAATAGCAGTAAAGAGCTTGCATCCTGAAGCTATTCCAAAGCGAGTTGATGAATTGTTTTTTCGCTGTTCAGAACGGTTAGCGAAACCAAAGTTTAAATCTATTATCATGTCCTCATCTTTTACTAATACGGTACCTGAGAAATCATTTTTCCTCTGAATATTTGAAATTACATCAGCTACGTGTACATTCATAAGAATTCTCTCCGATCTCATTTTTATAGTTAGGCTGTTTTTCGAAAATCCTGCTATTGTACAAGGTATTGATTTCCGCCTCCAAGCACCCTAGGTTAACAATGGGATCTCATTAAAAAAATAGTTTAAAAAGCACGAAAAGGGATAGTTTTAAACTTCATATTCTTATTTTACATATAATTCCACTTTAGAAGATTGAAAATTACTCTTTTTTTGAAAAAATCTTGCAGGTTTCCTTTTGAAATGCTGTTATACGCCTTAATTCTCATCTTTTATTTCCAGTTAAATGGATAATAGTTCCAAATTCGCTTTGATTAGAGCCAAATCTTCCTTGATTCGAGCGAAATCTCTGGTGATTAGAGCCAGATAGCCCCTCATTAGAGCGAATTGGTAAACGAGGGCTGTCGGATTGGAGTTTTAGCAATATTTTTGCCGCAAAAAAAAGCAGCTCCGTTAAAGGAACTGCTTACTAGACTTATAGAATGAGCATGCCGGCTAGTCCGCTTAAAATGCCGAGTACGACAACGGATGAAGCGACAAACAGAAGGACTTTCTTTGGAAAAGATCTTCCGACGATCAATAGTGACGGCAGGCTGATTGCAGGCAGTGTGACAAGCAATGCAGCAGCAGGTCCGCCGCCAAGACCGAATGACATCAGTGTTTGGATAATCGGGATTTCAGCAGCTGTCGGAATGACGAACAGCATGCCTGTGATGGCAAAGCCGATGACTGCCAGAATTCCTACAGCAGCTGCACCGCTCAGGTTAGGGAACAGCCAGACACTGACAAATCCAAGCAGCAGTACAGACAGGATGTATGCAGGCACAATATAAAGCAGCATCATGCCTAAAGCCTTGGCCCAGCGTGTAAGGAATGAGCCTGTTGGCTGGTTTTCCTCAGAATGGGAGATTACTTGTTCCATATCAAGAGGTTTTGTATCTTTTGCAAAACGGTTTGCAAGGTAGCTGACACCGAATGTCAGAATCAGCCCGAAAAACAGGCGGATCAGTGTGAATTTCCATGATAGAACGAAGGTCATGAATATTAGTGTAGCTGGATTAATTGTGGGATTGCCGAGCCAAAATGCAAGACTTGCCCCCACTGATACATTTTTCTTCCGCAGGCCGACAGCCATCGGCGCGGCGCAGCATGTGCACATCATTCCCGGAACGGCAGCCAGCCCTGCAATAGCTGTGCTTCCGAAGGATGTTTTGCCAAGTACTTTAAGAAGCCAGTGCGCAGGAAGCAGAACCTGAATAAGAGATCCCAGCAGGATTCCAAGTACAGCAGCCTTCCAGACTGAATTGAAATAGGCTATAGCATAGCTCCAGGCAGCATGCCATGATGGAGTGGATGAAGCATGCTCTCCTAAAATAGAAGGACCGATAGAATGAGTGGTAGCAGCCAGAATGGTCTTCTGGTAATAAGGCCACCATTTTACATATGATAGACCGGCAGCGGCGATTATAAGAAAGATAACAAGGAATATAGCAGCTTTTTTGCCGCTCATAGATTCCTGCTGAACCGGATGGTTTGTTGTGTGAGCCATGAGTTGCCTCCTTTTAGTATAAATCCAATTTTTAATTATAGCACAAAGAGGAAATCTGTATAGATATTTCTGCCTGAAGAAATAATGGATACCAGCGTGGACTGCGGCAAATAATGTTTCCAAGAGTAATGGATTTTCCCCCAGCCTTGTACCAATTCCCTGCTGATGGAAGTTCCGATTTATGAAATTTTTCGGAATGTGTTTTATAATAAGAAGTAAACAGTCTTCATAATAGAAAGGTAGATGTCTTATGACACAATCAATAAAACTTACTTCATTATCAACAAAAGGGGGATGCGGCTGTAAAATCGGGCCGGCAGACTTAGCACAGGTTATCCGCATGCTTCCGCCGGCTGCCCCGGATCCTAACCTTCTTGTAGGATTAGATACGAGCGATGATGCAGGAGTTTACCGCCTTAACGATGAAATGGCTCTTGTTCAAACGCTTGATTTCTTTACGCCAATCGTAGATGATCCTTATTCATTCGGACAAGTAGCTGCGGCGAATGCTATCAGCGATATTTATGCAATGGGAGGCAAACCGCTGACTGCCCTTAATATCGTGGCATTTCCAATTGCTGTACTTGAAAAGGAGATTCTTGCAGATATCTTGCGCGGTGCTGCTGATAAGCTGAAGGAAGCAGGAGCAACACTTGTGGGCGGACACTCGATTGAAGATAAAGAGCCGAAATTCGGGCTTGCGGTTACGGGACTTGTACATCCAGATAAAATCCGTGCCAATACTGGAGCCAAGCCTGGCGACAAGCTGATCCTGACTAAGCCAATCGGAGTCGGCATCCTGACATCTTCCATTAAAAAAGGCCTGCTTTCTGATGAAGAAATTGAACGGGTAACAGCAGTTATGGCTACACTGAATAAAACAGCGGCTGAAACCATGGAATCGTATGATGTTCATGCCTGTACCGACGTGACTGGATTTGGCCTGCTTGGTCATTCATCTGAAATGGCAAAAGGAAGCAGTGCCGGACTCCGTATTTTCAGCGATCAGGTACCAGTGCTTGAGCGTGCGAGAGAGCTTGCTGAAAAAGGCGTGATCCCGGGCGGAACAAGAAATAATTTTGCGCACCTGGAAGGTTCTGTGACATTCCCTGAAGCAATGGATGACATTGATCAATTGATTTTGTGTGATGCTGTTACTTCAGGAGGCCTGCTGATTTCGGTTTCAGGTGAAGAAGCAGAAGCCCTTTTTGAGGAATTGAAGTCTCATGGTGTTGAAGCGGCGATAATCGGTGAAGTAACTGAAGAAAATCCGGGACATATAACAGTTATATAAGAAGAAGCAGTGAAAGGCGGAGAATAATTTGTTCCAGGATATTACTGTAGATGAGTTGTTGAAGCTGCAGGAAAAAAAAGAATTGATGCTTGTGGATGTACGGTCTCCTTCTGAATATAGAGATTCTACCATACCGGGAAGTTTGAATATCCCGCTGTTTAATGATGCGGAAAGAGCAGAAATCGGCACCATTTATAAACAGGACAGCGCAGAATCGGCAAAAAAGCGCGGACTTGAAATTGTGTCGGCTAAACTGCCTGAATTTATCAGGGAGTTTCAGCAAATAGACGCGAATAAGGCAGTCTTTTGCTGGCGCGGAGGAATGCGCAGCAAAACCTCTGCCACAGTCCTTGACCTCATGGGCATCCGGACATACCGTCTGCAGGGCGGTGTCAGGGCCTACCGCAAATGGGTCGTGGAAAACCTTGAACAAATCGACTTTAAGCCGGAGGCATACGTGCTGAACGGCTATACAGGTTCAGGGAAAACCCTTATCCTCCAGCAGCTTCGGGAAAAAGGATTTCCGGTGATGGACCTTGAAGGGATGGCCAGCCACAGAGGCTCGATTTTTGGACAGATCGGTTTGCGCCCCAATAATCAAAAAACCTTTGAATCTCTTTTGCTACAGGACCTGATGGCCTACAAGGATTCACCGTATGTATTATTTGAAGCGGAAAGCAAGAGAATCGGCAAAGTGGTGCTTCCTCCATTTTTTATTGAAAAGAAGGAGCAGGGAATGCAGATTTTCATCGATATGCCAATGGAAGAAAGAGTCCGTCATATCCTTGATGATTACAAGCCTTGGGAGCATAAAGAAGACTGCATAGAGGCCTTCGAGAAAATCAGGAACCGGATCCACACCCCGGTTGCTGCTGAAATTGCGGCTAATCTCCAAGCGGAGGATTATGCGTCGGCTGTAGAGCTGCTGCTGGAATTCTACTATGATCCGCGCTATGAGCATACAGCAAAGCAGTTTCCAGAAGAGCGCAGAATCACCATCTCAGTAAAAAATGCAGAAGAAGCGGCTGAAACCATTCAGGAAATCCTGATTGGGCAAAAAGCCAATATCAAGTAAACATCGCAGCCTGGCCAAGTGCCAGGCTGTTTTTTGTGTTTATTTAAAAAAACGCAGGACGCGGCGTTCTAGTCTTTGTTCATCTATACGAGGCGCTTGCGCACTTTCATTCATATTCTGGACAGGCTTTTCATATAGTGAATTACACTAGATGTGGGGTCTGACCCCATTGATTGAAAAGGGGATTATTATGGCTAAAAAATGGGCTCTTCCTCTGGCGATTGCGGTTTCGTTATCTGCCGGGGCCGGCGGGGGTTATCTGGCGAGTTCGAAGTTTGGGAATCACCAGGATTACAGCGGAACCAATGGAATCAATACGAATGAAACGCGTAACCGGTCGGGTTTTGAGAAAACCGAAGAGTGGACAAAGCTTGAACAGGCATATGAGCTGATTCAAAGCCAATACGTAGAAAAGGTCGGCAATAAGCAGCTGATAGAAGGTGCCATTACTGGAATGCTGTCTTCTTTGAAGGATCCTTATTCTGTTTATATGGACAAAGAAACGGCCAAGCAGTTTAATGAAGCGCTGGATAGCACATTCGAAGGTATTGGGACAGAAATCGGCATGGAGGATGGACATATTGTCATTGTCTCTCCTTATAAAGACTCTCCTGCAGAGAAGGCTGGCCTTAAACCGAAGGATCAGCTTTTAAAGGTGGATGGAAAAAGTGTGGAAGATTTGGATTTGTATAAAACACGTCTCCTTATACGCGGCAAAAAGGGAACCAGTGTAAGTCTTGAAATAAAGAGGGCTGGCATATCCCGGCCTCTTACAATGGATATTGTCCGTGATGAAATTCCGCTTGAAACGGTGTTTTCCTCTATAAAAAAGGTACACGGAGAGAAAATCGGGTATATTGAGCTGTCTTCTTTCTCTGAACATACATCTGAGGATTTCAAAAAGCAGCTGGGGGCAATGGAAAAGAAAAAAATAGAGGGTCTTGTCATTGATGTGCGCGGCAATCCAGGAGGGCTTCTGACAAGTGTGGAAAGCATCCTCGGGGAATTCATTCCGAAGGATAAAGCGTATCTTCAAATCGAGCAGCGTGACGGGGAAACACAGTCTTATTACACAAAGCTGAAGGAAGAAAAAAATTATCCGATCGCAGTTTTAACGGATAAAGGAAGTGCCTCTGCAGCTGAAATCCTGGCTGGAGCGATGGAGGAAGCTGGCGGATATGCACTGATCGGAGAAAAAACATTCGGAAAAGGGACCGTCCAGCAGCCTGTACCCATGGGGGATGGAAGCAATATCAAGCTTACTTTATTCAAATGGCTGACTCCAGATGGAAACTGGATTCATAAAAAAGGCATCGAGCCGACGATTGAAGTTCATCAGCCCCAGTATTTCAATTCGCAGCCGCTTAATATCGAGCAGCCGCTTAAATTGGACAGCAATGATGAACAAGTTGGCCATGCTCAGAGAATTCTAAGCGGTTTGGGATTCGAACCGGGGAGGGATGATGGCTATTTTGACAAAAAAACGGAAATTGCCGTCAAGGCTTTTCAGCAGCATGAAGGTATAGAGGCGACAGGAGAGCTGGATAAGAAGACCGCTGCCCATATGGAAGCTGGCATTATCGAAAAAATCAAGAATGAAAATAATGATATCCAGCTGCAGACAGCACTGAAGTATGTAGCTGAATAGAAATAAGGCCCGGGAACATGATCCCGGGCCTTGCGTTTGTTATGCTCTATTCCTTTTTTTTATGATAAAGGATGCAAATGTCAGGACAAACAGGATAAACAGGCTTACAAAGGTTCCAATCGCATTCTGGCTGCTCAGAATGAATGAACAGAAAATGAAGGAAAGAGAAAGAATCGCGAATATGGATGGCAGCGGATGCCACAAAACCTTAAATGACGGCTTCTCCGGATACTCGCTGCGGAGCTTCAGCTGTGCGGCAAGTATGGCGATCCACAATAAAAGGACCGTAAAGCCAGGAATGGTCATCATATAGCTTATGATTTGTTCAGGTGTGAGGTATGCAAGAAATACGCCTGCTCCAATGAATAGACCTGTCAAAGAAATTCCGAAAACCGGTACAGAGCTTTTTGTTGTCCGAGAAAGGAACCGCGGTGCTTCCCCAGTTTGTGACATGGAGAATAATGTTCTTGATGTCGCGTATATCCCTGAATTGGCAGCAGAAAGAACAGCTGTCAGCAATACGAAATTCATGATGCCTGCAGCTCCCGGAAGCCCGGATGTGGTGAATACCTGCACAAAAGGAGAACCGGCAGACGATACCTTATCCCATGGCATAATTCCGCAAATGATCAAAATAGGCAGCACGTAAAAAAGGATGACTCTCCACACTGTTCCTTTGATAATCTTTGGCAGGACACGCTGTGCATCTTTTGTTTCCGTTACAGCCACACCAATCAGTTCTGCTCCGCCGTAGGAAAATACAACCACTAAGAAGGCGCTGAGAATTCCGTTTGCACCGTGGGGGAAGAAACCTCCATGTGCGGTATAATTGGTAAAAGGATGATCAGGCGATCCTGGAAATAATCCGAATAAGATACATGCTCCCAATATAATAAAAGCAATTAGTGCGATAATTTTGATGCCGGCAAACCAAAATTCGAATTCACCGTAATTTTTAACTGAAGTCAAATTGATCCCGATAATCAAAGCTCCGCATATCAGGGCGAGCAGCCACAGGGGAAGAGACGGGAACCAGTACTGTAAAAAAGAGCCTGCTGCCAGTAATTCAACAATAGTAACGATGATCCAGTTAATCCAGTACAGCCAGCCAGCAATAAAGGAAACTTGAGAGCCGAACGCATGATGAATCAATTTCTGTACATTCATGTCCGGAAAAACCATTGCCATCTCCCCAAGAGCTGCCATGACGATAAACAGCAGAAGCCCCCCAATTAAATATGCGATGATGACGCTGGGTCCTGCAAGATTCAATGTATCTGAACTGCCTTTAAAAATCCCTGTGCCAATCATCCCTGCCAATGCTATTAATTGCACATGCCTCGATAATAGGCCTCTATTTAACACTTGCTCATGCTTTTTCATGATGTGACAACCTTTCCCTCAAAATAGTAAACAATCTCAAATGATTGCATGGATTTACGCTTAAACGCTTTTAAGCATTAAAGCGACATATATAAATATAGCACAAATCAGCGAAATCCTCAAATTGCTTTTATAAAGGCTCTTTTCTTGAAGATTGTTTTTTTAATGAGTGCTGTGAGGCGGTCCCATTGGTAAATCGGGTTGACTGGAGAATCCTGGAGCGGAAATCAACCACCCTGTTCCATAGCAGCAAAGTTTCGAAAACAGCCTTAATAAAAGAAGGCAGTACATATATTCCGAATAGGCAGGATACCGGCAGTTTGTTAAAATAGAACATAGCCATGTGTACATGCATCGTGATTAAGATTGAGAAGGATGGTGAAGAGGAATTGAGGGAAGATTGGCTTATAGCATGCTTGCAGGGATTAGTGAAAATCTTTCAGCATCCTGTTTTATATATTGCTGTTTTAGTGAGTCTATTAACAGGATATCTCCGTGTGAAAAGAGAAAGAAAGGATTTTCATGTCCGTATTTTTGATGTGTCACAGGAATTGCGCTATCTTTTTCCGCAGGGAATAGTATGGGGATTGATATTGTCCCTTGTTGCCCTGGGGTGCGGCATTGTCATCCCGGAAGCATCTGTAATATTGATTGCTTTCATTACCATCGTGCTTGCGGCAACGACAAAGTTCAGGCTGCTTTCGCCTGCATACAGCATTGGTCTGGCATTTTTAGGCCTGTTTTTTATTTACGATCAAAATGTTTCGGTTCCTTATTTTCATGAAGCATTTTCCGCTATGGGCCAGTCGAAGTATCCGTCTCTTGCTGTGCTGCTGGGTCTCCTTTTAATAAGTGAAGGGTTTTTAATTGGAAGGAGTGCCATTAAACGGCCTTCTCCCAAACGGGCAGTCTCAAAGCGCGGACAGACAGTTGGTGTATATGTATCACGCAGAGTCTGGCTGATTCCGATGTTTGTCCTGATTCCAGGAGGGAACCTGCCGGAAATCTTTGACTGGTATCCCGTTTTTTCCATCGGCTCTGCACATATTATGCCGATTGTTCTTCCATTTTTGCTCGGCTTTTCGCAAAAAGTCCGAGGCATGCTCCCATTCATGGCCATCAAGGCTCACGGCAGGCAGGTTGTGCTTTTGGGAGTGATTGTCACACTGATTGCAGTCGGTAGCAAATGGTATCCGAATTTGTCCATCATTTCAGTTGTGCTGGCGATGCTCGGCCGGGAGCTGATTTCCTACTTCGTAAAAACCTCGGATGCGAAGAGGCCATTTTACTTTTCACCCAGCAAGCTTGGTGTCCGGATCCTGGGCGTTATTCCAGGTACTCCAGCAGATAAAATGGGACTTGAAATGGGAGAAATCATCAGCAAAGTGAACGGTGTGACAGCCGGAAACGAACTGGAGTTTTATGCAGCACTTCAAAAAAACCGTGCCTACTGCAAGCTTGAGGTCATCGGCAATAATGGAGAAATCCGCTTTGCTCAAAAAGCCCTCTATGAGGGAGAACACCATGAGCTCGGCATTCTATTCACTGAGGCCGCAGACAGTGACAGCGGAAAAGCGGTATAAATAAAGCTTTAGAATTTACGAGATTACTTAAGGCTATTAGGACTATATTTTCATCACTTAGAGAGTGTACTTTCTAAGTGATTTTTTTCGTTTCCGCAATAATATGCGAGACCCAGAGACACTCAGGGCCACTCGAAAGATAGAGCGATGTATTAGGACCAGTCTATATCTGAATTTAACTTTTTAACATCAGCCATAATACGCTGAATTAACGATTCTGCGGTTTGACTTTTGGCTAATCTTGGACTTTGGCCTGACCAAAGCGATATATAATCTGGATTATTATGTGCAGCAGAAGACTTTCTAATGTCTTGTGTCAGTGTATTTTGAACAGGATAATTCGGCAGGGAACGTTCATTATGCTGCATTTCTAAGATGAATTTATTTTTAATTCCCCTTGCCCATTTTCCGGAAAATGACCGGGTTAAAACTGTCTGGTCTTCATGAGCGTGAAGTATTGCGTCTTTATGGATCTGAGGTGCTCCGCTTTCAATGCAAGTCAAGAAAGCTGTACCCATTTGTACGCCCTGTGCTCCTAAGCAAATAGACGCCATTAACCCTCTACCGTCCATTAATCCTCCTGCAGAAACAACTGGAATGCTTACATGATCCACAACTTGCGGGACGAGTGACATTAAACCAACTAAGCTCTCCTGATCTCCATCGATAAAATTTCCCCGATGTCCGCCAGCTTCACTGCCTTGAGCAACCACAATATCCATACCTGAATTTTCATTTTCAACAGCTTCTCTAACAGTTGTGGCTGTTCCAATCAGAATAATGTTAACTGATTTTAATTCATCTATTACTTCTTTAGGAGGAATGCCAAATGTAAAGGAACAAACAGGCACCTTCTCTTCAATAACAACCCTGATTTGTTCCATGAATATTTCTAAAACTTCATCAAAATCAGGGATTTCAAAGCTATCTTTTGGGTGTACATGTAATTTCCGGCGAATCGTGTCTAAGATCTTATTAGCAGACTCAATTTCATTTTCTATTAGATTAAAAGGGCTAGGAACAAAAAGATTAATCCCAAAAGGCTTCGATGTTAGCTGTTTTATTTCCCTGACTTGTTCCCGTATCTGATCAGGGGACATATACCCTGCACCAATCATCCCGAGACCCCCGGAATTTGAAACCGCAGCTGCTAAATTCGAAGTTGTTGCTCCGCCAGCCATAGGAGCTTGTATAATCGGATAATCAATTTTCAAAAGTCCTGTCATTTTATTGTTTAACATGTTTTCACTCCTCGTTTTATGACTGATTTGCTTATATCTGACAATAATCCCCTAAAAAATGTTTATAGGTAAAATTCTATCTCTTTTCTGAAATATTGCAAAATACATGAATTGAAAACAGCGGCAGTTCTCTTGCCAGTCCTATGAAATAGTAAAAAAATAATCCGGGAAAAACGTGTGGAAAAAAGTATATGAAGAGTAATTATGGGGTTGTTATAGTAAAATACTGGGTACATATAGCTGCGGGGTGAAAATATGTCTATTTATGATGATATCGAGAAAATTAAGCAACAAATAGAAAAAGAAGATGAAGTGCCTTTAAAGATTGCTCTGTTTGGGCAGCCGGGTGCAGGGAAATCATCCATTATCAATAAGCTGGTCGGGGAGCAGGTCGCCAAAACTGGAGCCAGCACAGATGTGACGGTGGATGCGGATTTTATTCCTTATGAAGGATTGCTCCTTGTCGATCTCCCTGGATACGGAACTTCCAAGTTTCCTCCCAATGAGTGGATGAGCAGGTTCGATCCAAAGGACTTTGATTTGTTTTTATGTGTGTTTTCCGGCAAGTTCCATGATGCAGACACGGCTTTTTTCAAGGAATTAAAAGAAGAGGGCAGGGTTTGTTTATTTGTCCGCAATATGGCAGACCAATTATGGGAAGACGGAAAAACCCTAGAAGAGTTGGAACAGAATATCAGGGATGATGTTGAAAAGCAGGTAGGGTCTAAAGAAAAGGTCTATTTTACAAGCTGCAGGAATGCTACAGGCTTTGATGTTCTGCAGGAAGCCATTACACAATCCCTTAAGCCTGCCCAAAGAGAAAAGTATACGCGATATGCCAAAGCATATACGATGGATCATCTTGAGGCAAAGAAAGAGGAATGTAAAAAGCTTGTCGTACGTTATGCTGCAATAGCCGCTGCGAATGGAATTAATCCAATCCCTGGTGTGGATGTGAGTGTGGATTTTTCCGTGATGCTGAAGTTATTTTCGGATATCCGAAAATCATATGGATTAAATGACGAAAAAATTTCCAAGCTCGAGGGGGCCTTGCTTCCGCTGGCCAAGAAGGTTTTGGATTATGCAACAAGAGAAGGCGTGGCCCTGCTTTTGAAACGGTTTGCGGCCAAAACAGCCATGAAAAGCACGGCAAAGTTTGTGCCTATCGTCGGACAAATTGCCGCAGCATCAGCAGGCTATGCTATGACATATACAGCAGGAAACCACTTCCTGAATGACTGCCACGAGCTGGCTGCTGAGGTACTGAATAAGGAATTGGCCTGAGGACTATGATGATCAATCCGTTTAAGAGATTAAGGAAGTCGGCGGATTATTCCGCTTCCTCACATAAGCCAAATATCAGGAAATCTGTGCTGGAAGAGAACTTTTCCCGTTTAGAACGCGTTCTTGATGGATCGGAAAAAAAGACAATCGCCATTATCGGACAGCCGGGCGCCGGGAAGTCCTCGCTGCTTTTGAAGCTGACAGATGGCCAATGCACTCCGAAGCCGGTTATCGGACAGGGGACAGATGCAACAGATTGGAGCCTTGATCCTCAGACAAATCTGTTTTATGACTATAATGGAAGCCTATATATTGATACTCCGGGCTATGATACACTAGCGCATCCATTGAAAAGCTACCGTGATTATCTGCCTTTTGACAGGTTTGACGTGATCTTATTTTCAGTCAGAGGCAAAATTCATGGCAGTGATGAAGAGATGTTTGAGAGCATTCTTGAAAAAAGCAGGAGAACTTCATCGATTGTACTGATAAGAAGCTTTTCTGATGATTTAACAGACGATGAAAAAGCAAGTATCGAACAAGACTTTCATCTGAAATTCCGTTACACGAGATATAATATTCCGCTGATCTTCGTAAGCAACCGTTACGGAGAGGGAATAGACGAACTCAAGAAGGTTTTGGAACATAAAAAAACCAGCTAAGGACGATCTCGGGTAGAGATCGTCCTTTTGCTTACTTCTCCATAGCCTTCCAATCACCCGCAAGCATTCCGTACACAATATGGTCTACAAAATGGTCATACAGCCATTCTGCCTCCCTGATCCGCCCTTCATTCACAAATCCCAATCGCTCAGGGATGCTTCTGCTTTTGGTATTTTCAGAGGCCGCCCTTATTTCAACACGGTTTAACTTTAAATCATTGATAGCATAATCAGTCAGCGCCTTGGCTGTTCTCGTCATAATGCCATGCCCCTGATATCCCTCAGAAAGCCAGTAGCCGATTGCCGCGAATTTATTGGACCAGTTGATGCTGTTAAAACCGGCTGTTCCCACAATTTCCCCTTTGTAGAGAATCGCTGTGTTCAAGCTTGTGTTATTGCCAAAATTCTTCAAGCTTGAAGAAATGAACTCCTGTGTATCCTCTAATTTGGTATTAAAATCCAGCCAGGGAAGCCATTCGCGCAAATAGCTCCTTGATTGATTCGTTAATTCAAATATTCTCTCAGCATCTTTAAGCTCCAATAACTTTAAAGAGAGTTCATCATCAATTTTGTGCAAAAACATAGCTTTATCCCCCTGATAATAAAATTGGTTTATTTTGTATATTACCATAAGTTTAAGCAGAATTGGCAAGGGAAAGAAAGAGAGTTTAAATTTAATAGACGAAAAAGGTGATCCGCAGTGCAGCGAGGCGCTGCCGGATCACCTTTTTTTGCCTTAAATCTTAGAATCCTTTGATGACTCGCCCATACGCCAGTAAACAAGGAAGCTGACAAAAACACATGCCGCCACGTAAAAGTAGAAAACTTGCTCTTTGCCGATATTTTTCAGCCATAATGCGATGAATTCAGCGGTTCCGCCAAAGATAGCAACAGTAAGGGCATAAGGGAAACCAACGCCAAGCGCACGGATTTCTGTCGGAAAGAGCTCGGCTTTTACAATGGCATTAATCGATGTATAGCCGGTGACAATGATAAGTCCTGCCATCATAAGCAGGAAGGCGGCTATCGGGTTTTTTGTATGTTCAAGCAACATAAAGAGCGGAATCGTACAAAGAGTCCCGAGCACCCCGAAGCTGATCAGAAGCGGGCGTCTGCCAATTTTATCAGACAGCATGCCGGCAAGCGGCTGGAGCACGACAAAGATCAGAAGGGCGATGAAGTTGATCCAGCTGACGGTTTCCTTGTTGATGCCGGAAGTATTGACCATGAATTTCTGCAAATAGGTGGTATATGTATAAAAGGCGACAGTACCGCCAAGAGTAAGGCCTGCTACTGTTAAAACAGCCTTGGGATGCTTCATTAGCGCCCGGACAGTCCCTGCGTTTTTCTTGCTTTCGCTATTCATTTTTTCAAATTGCTCTGACTCATCCATTGTGCGGCGCAGCCACAATACGGCCAGGGCACCTAATGCGCCGATGACAAATGGAATTCTCCAGCCCCAGGATTTCATATCCGCTTCATCGAGCATTTGCTGCAGAATGATTTGGACACCAAGCGCTACCATCTGGCCTGCGACAAGTGTGACATATTGAAAGCTTGAGTAAAAGCCCCGTCTGCCATTTGAGGCCATTTCTGAAAGGTAAGTGGCTGAAGTTCCATATTCCCCGCCAAGCGACAGCCCCTGGAGCAGCCGTGCAAGAACAAGGATGATTGGTGCAAGCATCCCTATTGTAGAATAGCCTGGTGTGCAGGCGATGACGAGCGAACCTCCCGCCATGACAGTAATGGAAAGGGTAAGGGCTGAGCGCCGTCCAAAGCGGTCGGCATAGCGTCCCATCAGCAGGCTTCCTAATGGGCGCATCAAAAATCCTACCGCAAAAATGGCTGCAGTATTCAGCAGCTGGCTTGTCGGGTCGCCGCTCGGAAAGAATTCTGCCGAAAAGTAGACGGCAAAAGCAGAATAAACGTACCAGTCATACCACTCAATCAGGTTGCCGACCGAACCTTTGAAAATGTTGCCAGTAATGCGCCGGGTTTCAGCGTGTTCAGATGAATGTTTCATTGTTCCTCCTCCTCATGATGATCTGGTTTCATTGTTGCTGTTTCATAGTTTATGAATCTGTTAAAGCTCCCTATGGTACGGGATAAGGATAAATCAGCAGGCAATTTTACTAGAGCCTACTATTATAAAATAATCTTAATTTTCTAAAATTACAATGAAAACGCTTGTACCGAAGAGCGTCATAGAAATAAAAAAGCCGCCCATTGGTGAAATGGGCGGTACTTAAGTGGGGTCACGCAGTTCACTGATCGATTTTTTAAAAATTACTGCGTCATACAGGAATTTTTTCAAGAATCATGCGGTTTGTACCCGGAATCATGCAGCTTTCTGGCATAATCATGCGACTTTACGTGAAAATCATGCAACTTTCTATGAAAATCATGCAACTTACAGGAAGAATCGTGCAGCCTGCTCCGCATCGCGTTTTATAAAATGGCTCTTTTCTTAAAGATTGCTTAATTAGTTCTCGAGGCAATTCCATTGTTATAGCAGGTTGATTGGAGCGGAAGGTGCGGAGACTCCCGCGGTCTCAGCGCACGCCCCGCGGAAAGCGAAGCATCCTGGAGCGGAAATCAACCCCTTGTTCCATAGCAACAAAGTTTACGAAAACAGCCTATAAAATAAACACAGCAAAGAGGATGGCCAGGAGAATCCGGTAATAAGCAAAGATGCTCAGGCCGATTTTTCCGATTAATTTAAGAAAGACGACCGCGACCAGCATGGCTACAATGAATGCAGTAACAAAGCCGATTGAAAACATGGGAATGTCGCTTGCATGCAAAAAGTCCAGGCTTTTGATTAAATCAAGCCCTGTTGCACCGACCATGATCGGAAGCGCGACAAGAAAAGAAAATTCCGCTGATGTTTTATGGTTTGCCCCTGCAAGCAGGCCACCTGATATGGTGGAGCCTGCACGGGAGAATCCGGGACAGACGGCGAGGCATTGAAACAGGCCAATAGCCAGTGCCTGTTTATAGGTAAGCTCATCGACTGTTCCGGCTGTGAATCTGCCGTGCTTTTTTTCGGCAAAAATCATTAAAATGGCTCCGGCAACAAGGCTGACGACGAC
This sequence comes from Bacillus sp. MUM 13, assembly GCF_001866725.1. Taxonomy (NCBI): domain Bacteria; kingdom Bacillati; phylum Bacillota; class Bacilli; order Caryophanales; family Bacillaceae; genus Bacillus; species Bacillus sp. MUM 13. The sequence continues at coordinate 23,848 of NZ_MLYQ01000040.1, read as the reverse complement.
TACACTTGGAGAGAACAGCTTGGTTTTGATGAAATCATGAAGCAAAAGACCGGCTAAAGCGGCTGGTACAACGCCTAATATTATATGTATAAGATCCAGTTTTTTCTCGGGCTTTCCGATCGTTTTGAAATTCAGCAGGGAGAGGTACCTTCTCCAGTATAAAACTAATATGGCTAGCATTGATCCCAGCTGGATAATCACTTCAAAGGTATTCGCCTTTTGTCCTTTAAATCCAAACAAGTGGCCTGCAAGAATCAAGTGGCCGGTCGATGATACAGGCAGAAATTCGGTTAAGCCTTCTACTATCCCTAATATAAATGCAATGATATGTTCGCTCATTTGGTGCCTCCTTTTTTAACAGAATATCATATGTAAAAGAAGGCAATTGTTAAGATTTTATGTAGTTTTTTAAAGAGAGCTTAAAGGGAAACCTTGGTTTTTGCGCTTTTTTTCATCCTATTAAAATATACAAAATCACAGACGGCGCTAGGAGTACGAAAAGAGATTCTGTTTGGGTAGCTAAGGTAGCATAGACATGATTCGGTTTTGCAATGCGGCAGATGAATCAGCTCACTGTCAAAGCTGGTGTCGCGATAATAATATAGTCCGTTATTGGCCAGCCAAATGTGAAAGTTTCCATGAAACAGTACAATGTTTCCGGAGGTGCTTAATTCATTCACTTGTTTTAGCATTTCCTGATAAGATAGCATTGTTTTTCCACTCCTCTATTTATCTTCTTGTCGTGCATTATTTCCAAATCTATCAAAATGTATACTGTTTAGCGGCGTTTGTGATTCATTTAGAATAATAGCTGTTTCTTTACTATTCCTATCCGTTATAATGGAATACAAAATCATTTTCATACGGAAAGAGGGAGAGCAATGGGAAAAGGATTAGCCGGCAGAAAAGTTGCCATTGGCGGCTCGCGGAAAACAGAGGAAATGAGCTTGCTGATTGAAAAACAGGGAGGAGTCCCAGTTGTACGGTCTCTGCAGGGTACGGTTTTTTTAGCAGAAGAACAAACAGCACCGCATATTAAGTCTTTTATCGATTTTCAGGCGGATTGGTCTATATTCACGACTGGAGCAGGCATTGAAACGTTAATACAAATAGCCGGGAAGATGGGTATGGAGGAACCGTTTTTGCAGGCTGTCCGAAAAACAAAAGTGGCATCACGGGGCTATAAAACGGCAGGTGCCTTAAAGAAGCTGGGTGTTGATATTACGGCGGCGGACAGCGACGGTACGACAAGCGGACTGGTTCAGGCGCTGAAAAGCTTTGACTTTAACGGAAAAAAGGTCATGGTTCAGCTCCACGGAGAGAAGGCTCCCTCCCTTATCTCTTTTCTTGAAAATAACGGAGCAACTGTGATGCAGATTCTTCCTTATCAGCATATTGCTCCAGAACGGGAAACGGTGGAGAAGTTGTGCAAAGAGCTGATAAGGGGTGAAGTGGATGCGGTTTGTTTCACAACGGCCATACAGGTTTTTTCCCTTTTTGCTTTTGCCAGAAAAGAAGGGTGCTTAGAGGGCCTAATACATGCCTTTGGCAGCCATACAATGGCGGCCGCAGTCGGCAAGGTCACAGCGGATGCATTGAAGGAAGAAGGAATAGAGCGGATGCTGGTGCCTGGCAAGGAAAGAATGGGGGCCTTGGTCGTCGAGCTTTCCCGCTATTATGAAAACCAGTAACATAGCTGGCGGAAATCCGGCAGCTTGTTACTGGTAATGCTCCAGCACGGTGAAAAATTCCTTGATGAAAAGATAGAAATCCTTTTCTGATGGAGCGAGTTCCCTGGTTTTAGGCGTAATGATCCCAACTGTTCTCCTGACCTGGGGAGCTTCGATTGGAATTTTTGCGGTAAAACGCGGGGTGGAGTCGTAAAAGGTGCCGTCTGGAAGAATACTGACGCCCATTCCAGCTGACACAAGCCCTTTGATGGCATCCATGTCTTCCCCTTCTGAAGCTGTTTTTGGCTTGAAACCTGCTTGCCTGCATGCTTCCACTGCAATTCTCCGCAGCACGTAACCTTGAGGAAACAGCACAAAATCATCGTTGCGAAGCTCGCTTAGAGCCAGGCTTTTCTTTTCAGCAAGGGGATGATTGATAGGCACTAATGCTGACAGGTTTTCTGTAAATAATATGCGGGTGTTAATTTCGTCATCCTCTGGGGGGACAGGGCCGAGCAGGGCTAAATCGATATCCCCGTTTTTCACGGATTCAATGAGCGAAGAATAAGAACCCTGATGCAGATGAAAGGAAACGCTTGGCTGCTTATTTTTATAAGCAGATATGATTGTGGGCAGCAGGTAGCTGGCAAGGCTTGTCGGATAGCCGATTTTAATCGTGCCATGCTCAGGGTTCAAGTATTCATCCACCTGTCCTTTGGCGTAATCAATCGCTTTTATGGCTGTTTTGATGTGATGCAGAAAAATCCTGCCGATGTGGGTGAGTCTGATATTTCTTCCAGCCCGTTCGAATAACTGTACGCCAAGTTCAGTCTCCAATTTCGATATCTGAAGACTTATTGCGGATTGGGCAACATGAAGATGCACGGCTGCTTCTGATACATGCTCCCGTTCTGCGACCTCGATAAAATAGCGCAATTGCCTCAATTCCATTGATTCCGCCCCCTACTCATCTTGAAAAGAGATTATTTTAATCTAAATTATATATTGTTTATATCAATAATAACATCCTATAATGAACAAAAGAATTGCGCCTGAAAGCAAACGAACGGAGGAGATCATATTGACATATAATCAAATGCCCAAAGAACAAGGACTCTACCGCCCTGAATTTGAGCATGATGCATGCGGAATCGGCTTATATGCCCATATAAAGGGCGATAAAACACATGACATTGTTGAAAAAGGACTGCAAATGCTTCGTCAATTAGATCATCGCGCCGGTCAGGGAAGTGATCCGCATACAGGGGATGGAGCCGGATTGATGGTGCAGATTCCAGACCGGTTTTTCCGCTTGGCCTATCCGGAAATACACCTTCCCGCGCAAGGAAGCTATGGTGTAGGCATGCTGTTTTTCTCTAATGATGACAAAAAACAAGGTGAAATTGAAGAGAAAATTAATGACTATATTGAACAAGAGGGACAATTGGTGCTTGGATGGAGAACTGTGCCTGTTGATTTCAGAAAAGTCGGGAAAGTCGCACAAATGAGCCGTCCCTTTATTCGCCAGGTTTTTATCGGGAAAAGCCCGGAAATCGAGGAAGGACTGCCATTTGAACGTAAATTATATATCATTAGAAAGCAGGCAGAGCAGTGGGCCCTTAAGCAGGAGAGGACTTTTTACTGTGCCAGTTTTTCAAGCAGCACGATTGTGTATAAAGGCTTGCTGACTCCGGAACAGGTGGATGCATTTTACCTGGATCTGCAGGATCGGAATTTTGTTTCAGCATTTGCTTTAGTGCATTCCCGCTTTAGTACAAATACTTTTCCGAGCTGGGAAAGAGCACATCCGAACCGCTACCTGATTCATAATGGCGAAATCAATACGCTGAGAGGCAATATAAATTGGATGAAGGCCCGTGAAAGGCAATTTGTTTCAGAAGCGTTTGGCGAAGACCTGAAAAAGGTTCTTCCAATCCTTGATACAAGCGGCAGCGATTCCTCGATTCTTGACAATGCCCTTGAATTTTTCATTTTGTCCGGCCGCAAGCCTGCACATGCAGCTATGATGCTCATCCCGGAGCCGTGGTCAGAGAACCCCCATATTTCTAAGGAAAAGAGGGCGTTTTACGAATATCACAGCATGCTGATGGAGCCGTGGGACGGACCGACAGCGATTTCTTTTACAGATGGAAAGCAAATCGGCGCTATGCTTGACCGGAACGGATTGCGCCCGGCACGTTATTATGTAACAAAAGATGATTACATTATTTTCTCTTCTGAAGTTGGCGTCCTTGACTTGGAACAGGAAAATATTCTATACAAAGAACGATTAAGCCCAGGGAAAATGCTGCTGATTGATTTGGAGGAAGGCAGGATTATTTCTGATGAAGAAATCAAGTCAGAAATGGCAGCCGAGCATCCATACCAGCAATGGCTTGATGAACAGATTGTAAAATTGCCTGAGGGATCACATGAAGCGGAGGAAATAGAAGTTTCAGACATCGTTGAGCGTCAAAGGGCTTTCGGCTATACCTATGAAGATATCAATAAATATCTGATTCCTCTTGCAGCGGAGGGAAAAGACCCGCTTGGTTCCATGGGGAATGATATGCCTCTTGCTGTATTGTCGGACCAGCCGCAGTCGCTGTTTAATTACTTCAAGCAATTGTTTGCACAGGTAACCAATCCGCCGATCGATTCCATCCGCGAGCAAATTGTTACATCTGCTGTGACTTACTTAGGCAAGGAAGGTGATTTGCTTCATCCGGATGAGCGGAACTGCCGCCGGATTCAGCTTGAAAGCCCCGTATTATCAGCCGGACAGTTCCAAGCGATAAAGAAAAATGAATGGCCGGATTTTAAAAGCGTTACGATATCTGCTGTTTTTTCGGAAAATTTGGAAAAGGGGCTGGAACACATCCTTAGCACCGCGGAGGAAGCCATTGCAGCAGGTGCAAGTATCCTGATTCTCTCAGACCGGGACATGAATAAGACGAAAACAGCACTTCCTCCGTTACTTGCTGTAAGTGCACTTCACCAGCATCTTGTGCGCCTCGGCATCCGTACGAAAGCAAGCATTATTGCAGAATCAGGAGAAGTGAGGGAGGTGCATCATTTTGCCGCACTGATCGGATACGGTGCAGATGCTGTTTATCCTTACCTTGCTTTTGCTTCATATAAGCAGGCTGCGAGTGATGGAATTCTCCCAATTCGTTATGAAGACAGCGTCCGCCAGTACATCTTGGGAATCACGGAGGGTGTAATTAAAGTGATGTCTAAGATGGGGATTTCCACCGTGCAAAGCTACCGCGGTGCCCAGATTTTTGAGGCTGTTGGAATCAGCACCGATGTGATTGGAAAGTATTTCAGCGGCACGGCCTCACAGCTTGGCGGTATCGGCCTGAAAACGATTGAGGAAGAGGCACTGAGACGCCATCATCAAGCATATGTTCATCATTATGAAGAGACGCTTGAATCGGGAAGCGATTTCCAATGGAGAAAATCGGGGGAGCACCATGCATTTAACCCGAAGACCATTCATACCCTGCAGTGGGCATGCCGAAAAGGAGATTACCGCTTATTTAAGCAGTTTTCACATTTAGCGGATGAAGAGCGGATGAGTTTTCTGCGCAATTTATTTACTTACAAAAAAGCCCAGCGGCCATTGCCAATCGATGAGGTAGAATCGGTCAGCTCCATTGTGCGCCGTTTCAAAACAGGAGCCATGTCATTTGGTTCATTGAGCAAAGAGGCGCATGAGACACTGGCGATTGCGATGAACCGGCTCGGAGGCAAAAGCAACAGCGGTGAAGGCGGAGAGGATTCAAGACGGTTTTACCCTGATGAAAACGGAGATAACCGCAGAAGCGCTATTAAGCAAATTGCTTCAGGCCGTTTTGGAGTGAGCAGCCACTATCTTGTTAATGCGGATGAACTGCAGATCAAAATGGCCCAGGGAGCAAAGCCTGGCGAGGGCGGTCAGCTTCCCGGAAGCAAGGTGTATCCGTGGGTCGCAGATGTGCGCAGATCAACACCTGGAGTAGGGCTGATTTCGCCTCCTCCGCATCATGATATTTACTCGATCGAAGATTTGGCGCAGCTTATCCATGACTTAAAAAATGCAAATCGTGAAGCAAGGATCAGTGTGAAGCTTGTAGCCAAGGCAGGTGTCGGCACGATTGCGGCAGGAGTGGCTAAGGGTGCTGCGGATGTAATCGTGCTCAGCGGCTATGACGGCGGAACTGGGGCTTCTCCCAAAACGAGCATCAAGCATACAGGTCTGCCTTGGGAGCTTGGGCTTGCTGAAGCTCACCAGACACTGATGCTGAATGGGCTGCGGGACAGGGTTGTCCTGGAAACGGACGGCAAGCTCATGACAGGGAAAGATGTGGTGATGGCAGCGCTGCTGGGTGCGGAAGAATTCGGATTTGCAACAGCTCCTCTTGTTGTAATGGGCTGTATCATGATGCGTGCCTGCCATTTGGATACATGTCCTGTGGGAGTTGCCACACAAAATCCTGAACTCCGCGAAAAGTTTGCCGGAGATCCGGAGCATATTGTCCAATACATGCGTTTTGTTGCCGAGGAAGTGCGCGAGATCATGGCGGAGCTTGGTTTTAGAACGATTGAAGATATGGTTGGCCGCACAGATGTCCTTACTGTCAGCGAACGTGCTAAGTCACACTGGAAAGCAAAGCACCTCGACTTATCGGCCCTGCTGTATCAGCCTAAGGGAGCACGCACATTTAAAACCCCTCAAAACCATGGCATTGAAGATTCTCTTGATATGAAGGAAATCCTTCCTGCGGCAGAGAGGGCACTTAGTGAAGGGGTTCCGTTTGAGGCGTCCTACTCCATTACCAATGTGAATCGTGTGGCTGGCACGATTACGGGCAGCGAGATATCAAAGCGCTACGGTGAAGAAGGGCTTCCGGAGGATACAATCAAACTCCTTTTTACAGGATCAGCCGGGCAAAGCTTTGGTGCCTATGTGCCAAAAGGAATGACAATGATTGTCACGGGTGATGTGAATGATTACTTCGGAAAAGGCCTATCAGGAGGAAAACTGGCAGTCAGCGCTCCTTCTTCCTCCAAGCAATTTGCTGGAGGCAATGTGATAGCCGGAAATGTGGCATTGTACGGAGCTGTTGGCGGGGAAGCGTATCTCAATGGCCGTGCAGGCGAGCGCTTTGCAGTCAGAAACAGCGGAGCAGATGTGGTTGTTGAAGGAATCGGTGATCATGGCTGCGAATATATGACCGGCGGCCGGGCCGTCATTATGGGTGACACCGGCAAGAACTTTGCTGCAGGAATGTCTGGCGGTATAGCATATGTACTTCCTGATGATAGAGAAGGGTTTTACTCATTATGCAATATGGAAATGATTGAGTTTGAAAAATTGACGGATAAAAAGGAACTGAATGAATTAAAAGAGCTGATCATAAAGCACTTCCATTATACAGAGAGTTCAAAGGCTTTATATGTACTGGAAAATTGGGAAGAAGCTTCAGCCCATTTTGTTAAAGTCATTCCTAAAGATTATAAACGCATGATGGAAAGCATCTCTGAGCAAAAGGCAGCGGGTGCAACAGATCAGCAGGCCCGGCTGAATGCTTTTCATCTTCATTCTAAAAAAGTAAAAAAGGCATTGCCTGACACTCTTGGAGTGGTGATGCAGTAAGAAAAGGGGGAGAGAAGATGGGAAAAACAACAGGTTTTATGGAATATCCCCGTGAAAAGGGGCCGGAACGGGGTCCAATAGCCAGGCTGAATGACTGGAATGAATATGTCACTGCCATTCCGGACGACATGGCAGCGAGGCAAGGAGCACGCTGTATGGATTGTGCCACTCCTTTTTGCCATATGGGAATGGAAGTTGCAGGAGTCACGACAGGCTGCCCCATTCATAACCTTATACCTGAGTGGAATGATTTAGTGTACCGGGGAAAATGGAAGGAAGCGCTCGGCAGGCTTTTGAAAACAAACAACTTTCCTGAATTCACTGGCCGGGTATGTCCTGCACCTTGTGAAGGATCCTGCACTCTTTCTATTACTGATCCTGCCGTTACGATAAAAAACATTGAACGGGCCATTATAGATAAAGGCTTTGAAAATAGCTGGATCACACCGCGGATTCCAAAGATTTCCACTGGCAAAAAGGTGGCGATTATAGGCTCGGGGCCTGCAGGACTGGCCAGCGCCGACCAATTGAACCAGGCGGGGCACGCTGTCACTGTTTACGAACGCTCGGACCGTGCTGGAGGGTTATTGATGTACGGCATCCCGAACATGAAGCTTGAGAAACATATCGTCGAGCGCAGAATCTCTTTATTGAAGCAGGAGGGCATTGAATTTATTACAAACACAGAGGTAGGCAAGGATATTTCTGCAGAAGACTTAAAGGGGCAATATGATGCCGTTATCCTTTGTACCGGTGCCCAAAAGCAGCGTGATTTAGTGATAGAGGGACGTGAAGCAGCGGGTGTTCATTTTGCCATGGATTATTTGACAGGCACTGCAAAAAGCATGCTGGATTCTGACTTTGCGGACGGCCAGTTCATTAACACAGAAGGCAAAGATGTGATTGTCATAGGCGGCGGAGATACAGGCGCAGACTGTGTTGCCACCGCTCTTCGTCAAAAATGCCGCAGTGTGGTCCAATTTGGGAAGCATCCTATTTTGCCTGCAGTGCGGGCGGCGGAAAATATGTGGCCTGCTTATCCCAATGTGTTCACGCTTGATTATGCTTATGAAGAAGCGGAAGCTGGTTTTGGGAGAGATCCGAGGCAGTATGAAATCGGGACAAAGAAAATCATTGCGGATGAAAATGGGCATGTGAAGGAGCTTCATACGATTCAAATGGAAAGAATCATTGAAGAAAATGGAGCCTATTTCTACAGGGAAATTCCTGGTACTGAAAAGGTCTGGGATGCACAGTATGTTTTTATAGCCATTGGATTTGAAGGCACGAGCGAGCACCTGCTTAACGCATTCGGACTACAGGCCAGCGGGCAAAAAGCAGAAGCGGCCCACGGAGTTTACCGGACGAATGTGGAGGGAGTTTTTGCTGCAGGAGATGCGAGGCGCGGGCAAAGCCTGATTGTCTGGGCCATCCAGGAAGGCCGTGAAGCTGCACGCGAGGTGGACCGCTATTTAATGGGGAGCTCAAACCTGCCTTAAAAAAAGGGATTTCCCTTCTGAATGGCGAAATTAGCATCATGTCAGGATTTCTAGGGGGAATTATGAAAAAGAACGTTTATTTCGTCAGGCATGCGGAAGCGGAAGGGCAAGCCTATGATGCCCGGCTTACAGACCGGGGGCAGGACCAGGCAAGCCACTTGTCGGCTGCGCTTTCTGGTGTGAGTATTGACAGGATTATCTCGAGCCCTTTTTTGCGGGCGGTTCAAACGGCAGGGCCGCTGGCTGAGAAAAGAAACCTGGAGATAGAAATAGATGAAAGACTATCAGAGAGAGTTTTAGGCAGTGGAAATTTGCCTGATTGGCTGGAAAAATTGGAATCATCTTTTACGGATTTAGAAGTTAAGCTGGAAGGCGGGGAATCCAGCCGTGAAGCAATGAGCCGCGGAACTGCTGTTGTAGAAGATGCATTGAAAAGTGATGCAGAGCATATTTTGATTGTCACACACGGAAATTTAATGTCACTGATGATTAAGCATTATCAGCCCGAATTTGGGTTTGATGACTGGAAGAAGCTTGGGAATCCGGATGTTTTTTTGCTGGAAGTGAATGGTGATGCTGCATCTTTATCGAGAATATGGGAGAATGCCAGGCTGACTATTTAGCATTCTCATAAATTGGGAGCTGTCTTTCTGATAGCTCCTTTTTGCTGCCTTGAGGCAGTAAGGTGGGTGCAAGCATTCTATTAAACAGGTTAAACATGATTCTCGCTCATATCATGCAGGAATTCGCTCGAATCAGGCTGGATTTGGCTCGAATGAACGTGAATTTGGCTCGAATCACAGCGGATTTGAAACTATTATCCATTTAATTGGAAAAAATGAAGCTTTAAGCAACATATAAAACGGGTTCAAACCCGTTCTTTAAGGGAAATTTCTTCAATAGAAGCGGCCGGATGCCCAAAAATAGTGCTTTTCCGGCTGAATGGGGTCAGAAAAAAGGAGAAAATGCACAATCAGTTAACGAAAGCGTGCATACACATATGGTAGAGAGTGAGGAAGACAGCGAATATGGACGAGGCCTCAAGATTTTAAAATTTGATGCAGACGGGGAGTGTAAGGTTTGGATAAGAAATTTATAAATATGCAAGGCAAGAAGGTAGCTTATATTGAAAAGGGAAGAGCAGATGCCCCTCCAGTCCTGCTTTTGCATGGAGTTCCTGAATCAGCACTGCTATGGAAGGAAATCATCCCTGTCATTGTGTCATGCGGGTATAAAGTATACGCCCCTGATCTGCCCGGCTTTGGAGACAGCGAAAAATTTGATGGACCCTCCACATGGGAGCGTTTTGATCAGTTTGTTACCGGGTTCACAGCTTTGCTGAAAATAGATTCCCTGCATCTTGTCGTGCATGACTGGGGAGGCCTGATTGGGCTGAAGTGGGCATGTGATCATCCTGAACGCATCTTAAGCCTGATTGTCACGGATTCAACCATCTCAGATGAATACATGTGGCACGATCTTGCCAGGATATGGAGAACTCCGGGAAAAGGAGAGGCATCCATTAAAGGCATGTCAAATCGTGCACAGTTCCTTGAAGCCATGAAAAAGGAGATTCCTAATAGTGATGACGAAACGCTGAACGACTTCTTTAAAGTCTTTCAAACTCCAGAATCCGGGCAGGTAATCCTGGATTTATACCGCTCGGGAAATTTGGAAACGGTGAAGAACTATAAAGAAAAATTGCAGAAAATAAAAAATCCGGCAACGATACTATGGGGAGAGAAGGACCGGTATATTTCCAGCGAATTTGCCGGCAAGCTTCAAAAAGAGGGACTGCCGCATGCAAATGTCCATATTATCCCTGATGCCGGCCACTTCATCCATATCGAGGCCCCTAAAAAAGTAAATGTATATGTTCAAAAGCATTTCAATTCTTTATCCTAATGCGGGTTTGGCTGCATGATTAAAGTAAGGGCTGTCTAGTACGACTAGGCAGCCTATTTTTGTGCGGAAAAATGCAGCATACTGGTAATTAAATGTTTTTTTATAAGCAATCGTACAAGCCAAATTTTTTTTTCTCCATAGCATGAGTAGGAGGATTCAGTCAGCTGAAGGAGGAATTACAGGATTGCGTAAAAAAGAAGAAACCGAAAATTTGCCTCAAGGCCCAAAAGGAAGGCTGTTTACTGGCAACTTAAGAGATTTCCAGGAGGATCCTCTTGGATTTCTTTCCAGTTTGCCTAAAGAGTACGGAGAAGCAGCAAAATTTCGTTTTGGCCCTTTTCAGAATATTTACCTTGTCACAAACCCGGAGTTAATTAAGCAAGTGCTTGTTACTAAACAAAAATCATTCGTAAAATCGAGAGACTTCAAGGCTTTAAAACCTGTCCTCGGGGAAGGGCTTCTTACTAGTGAAAAGGACTTTCATATGCGCCAAAGAAGACTGATACAGCCTGCTTTTAAAAAGAGCCATATCAGCAGCTATGGCCAGGATATGATTGATATAACGAGGGATTACTTGTCTTCCTGGGAAGATGGGCAGAAACGGAATATTACACAGGACATGATGGGCATTACTCTTGGAATTATCACAAAAACCATGTTCAGCATGACTTTTAAAGAAGGATATGCCGCTATCGGCAAACCTTTGGAGTCTGCCATGAGAAGTGCCATTAAGAGAATGAGAGCGATTATAAAGCTTCCGCTATGGATTCCTGTCAAGAAAAACCGTGAATACAGGCGCGCCATAAACAAACTGGATACAGTGCTTTATGACATCATTAGCCGCCGCAGAGAACAGACAGAAAGACATGATGATATGCTGGATATTTTAATGGATGCCAAAGATGCAAAAGATGGAATGGGCATGTCAGATGAACAGGTCCGAGACGAGCTTATGACCATTTTCCTCGCTGGCCACGAAACGACAGCAAACGCATTGTCGTGGGCCCTTTATTTGCTTTCACAGCATCCAGAAACAGAACAAAAGCTTTTTCAGGAAATTGATTCTGTCATCGGGGACCGCCCGCCTGCTCCTGATGATTTCATGAAATTATCGTACACACAAAATATCATTTGGGAAGCAATGCGGCTATTTCCTCCTTCCTATGTGACAGGACGGGAAGCAGAGGAGGATGTGGAAATCGGAGGATACAGATTTAAAAAAGGAGATACGATTCTGGTAAGCCAGTATGTGATGCACCGCCATCCAAAGTATTTTGAGCAGGCTGATTCATTCATTCCTGAGCGATTTGAAAACAATTACTTAAAAACTCTGCCGCCATATGCTTATTTCCCGTTTGGAGGAGGGGCGAGAGTCTGCATCGGCAATCACTTTGCCGTCATGGAGGCAGTGCTTGTTCTTGCCTGCATCGCACAGCGCTACCGGCTTAGGCTTGCTCCCGGCCATCATGAAGTAAGGCCGTATCCTTCTATCACAATGAGGCCGAGAAGAGGATTGCAGATGATTGCTGAAGAAAGATCAAAAGCGAATTGACCGCTGCAGCAGCCAATAAAAACGGTACATCAAAGAGGCGGATTTTATTGGAAAACTAAATACTTGTCCATACGTTTTTGATTATTTTGCATATGGTATAGGATGCTGAAATTATGAGTTTACTATTTTGGAAAATCAAAAGAGGGGGAGGAATGGTTAGCGTTATGAACAGTTTATTCGATTTAACAGGCAAAACCGCCATTGTGACTGGCGGAGGGAGAGGCCTTGGAAAACAAATTGCCCTTGCCCTTGCTGAGGCAGGAGCAAATGTTGTCGTCTGCTCCCGGAATTTGGAGGCTTGCAAGGAAGTGAGCAGTCAAATAGTAGGGATGGGGGGATCTTCTATTTCCTCCAGCTGTGATATATCAAGTGAAGATGATATTGAAAAAGTGATCAATGATACGATCAGTGTATATGGCACTCTGGATATCCTTGTGAACAACAGTGGAACATCCTGGCTCGCGCCTGTCGATGAGCTTCCTTTGGACAAGTGGCAAAAGGTAATGGATGTTAATGTAAATGGCACCTTTTTGTTTTCCAAAGCGGCAGCAAAAATCATGAAGAAACAAGGATTTGGGAAAATCATCAACATTGCATCAGTATCCGGATATGGCGGAACTCCTCCAGAGGTTATGGAAGCGATTGCCTATAATACTAGCAAAGGCGCAGTAATTACATTTACAAAAGACTTGGGTGTGAAATTAGCGAAATACGGCATTCAAGTGAATGCAATCGCACCTGGATTCTTCCCTACAAAAATCGCCAAGGGTGTTTTGGAGAAAAATAAACACAGTGTCTTATCAGGAATACCCGCCCGGCGATATGGAAACGAAAGTGACTTAAAAGGCGCAGCCATCTATTTAGCATCAAATGCTTCTGATTATATGATTGGACAAATCCTTAATGTGGATGGCGGGATCACCGCTTTGGTGTAACCTTAAATGGATGCTGTATGTTGTATGGGAAGCCCGTCCTTCAGGCTCTTGATTAAAGGAAGGGAGGGATGTATATATGTATACGTTATATATACCAGGCGAAAATACGATTTATCTTGAAAATCACAGTGCAGGAATGGCTTCACAGGTATACTCAGGGTTCTTTGAATATCTGAGACAACTTGATCAGGAAGCAGAGTCAGAGAATGAGCATGATCATCAATAAATGGCTTTTTTCGTACTTTTGCTGCTATAGAACAAGGTGCTGATTTTCGCTTCCGCGGACCGGGCGGGTTACCTCATCGTAAGAAAAGAGTCATAGATAATAAATAGCTGGCAGCCTATTATGGCTGCCAGTTTTTTCTCTGTTTGATCAGAGCAGAAGCGGAAAGCAGCAGGCATGGCAGAGCCGAAAAAAGCCTCAATCCTTAGATTCGGGCTATTTTCGGCTATTTTGCAGAGTTTTTCGCTGCAGCTGCTCCCTGATTTCCTTTGAAAACAAAGTAAAGGGCAGCAATCATGAGTAACACTCCAATAAATCGCTTTGTATCAAAGTGTACAGTTTCACTTTTGAACCAGCCGAAATTGTCTATCAGCATACTTGCAGCCAGCTGGCCGATAATGACAGAAACTACAGCAGCTGTGACACCGATTTTAGGAACGGCAAGCACCATTAAAGATAAATATATGACACCGAAAATGGCGCATATCAATTGCCATTTCGGCACCTCGGTTACATGCAGGATATTGCCGCTGCCAAAGAAATTCACAACAATGGTCAAGATAATGGCTCCTGTAAAAAAGGTGAAAAACGCACTTTCAATTGTACCGGCTTTCTTTCCCAGGGTGCCATTTATGGCTGACTGAATGCTTAAACCTATTCCAGCCAGTATGGGTATAATGACGATCAGGCTATTCATAGTGTGTCCCTCCTAGATGATCAGAAATAATGATGCGATTAATAAGACAATGGCTGTGAGCCTGTTTACATTAAACTTTATACGGGTTGAGCCAAATAAACCAAAATGCTCAATGATGATGCTCATCATAATCTGACCGATAATGACTGACGTAACGGAGACGCCTACGCCAATTAACGTGACGCTTATTACAAGCAGGGCAAGGTAAACAACACCGAGCATGCCTCCGAGCAGGTTCCACTTGGGTACTTTAAGAATCTGTACGATATCCCCTTTTCCAAAAAACAGCACAAGAAGAAACGTCGCCATTGCACCGATGATAAAGATATAATATGTGCTTTCCAATTCACCGATGGTTTTCCCCAATGTGCCTCCAATAGCTGCTTCAAAGCTTAACGACATGCCTGCAATGATAGCTATGATATAGATAAAAAATGATTTCATGTATTGCCACCTCGTTGAATTTAAATATCTAGAATAATAGATGTATTTATTTGTGGAAACTCTTTTATACTGGGGTTAATGGTGAATGAGTCATAAGTGCGGGAAAAGCGGGTTAAGTGAGATCCCGCCAGGCTCCCTGATCGTCAACTGCTACATCTCTTTTTCCATGAATTCTGCAACCTTCTTTATTGTATCCTCATTGCGCCTATAGTATGTCCATTGCCCATACCGAACCGCTTCAAGCAAGCCTGCCTTTTGCATCAGGGATAAATAGTGGGAAACGGTTGACTGTGATAAATTCACCTTGTCCTGGATGTCCCCTACACACACACCGCCTTCAATACTGACCTCCTTTGGAAGGTGCGCCTGCTGCTTTGGAAAATTCTTTTCAGGCTCTTTCAGCCATTTTAAAATGTTAAGACGGGTCTCATTGGATAATGCTTTGAAAATGTCTATATGTTTCATATTTATATTCTATTTCCAATTTTATCGATATGTCAAATGCGTGATCTCTGATTCGTGGTATTTGAATCATCCTCGATTAGAGGATTTTCCACCGAAAATAGCGTGATCTTCATCTTATTAAAGTGCGTTCTAGCCTTCTTTCGAGCGAAATGAAATGTTATTGCCAATCATTAGTGAAGAGTCCAACAGTATTATTGTGTTTGAAAAGGAAAAAATTGGGTAAAATAACTTCGGCGGAACCATTGATATTTTTTACTTAAGGAGGCAATACCGTTGAAGAAATTAGCATTCATTATGTTTTCTTTGCTGCTGGCAGGCTGTGGACATTCCTCGGAAGGCGAGAATGCTCCTAAAAGCAAAGAAGTGCAGGGTGAAGTAAAAAAGGAAAAAGCAGAAAAGGCGGTTAACAAGGAAGAGCCGGCAGATGCGAAGCCAAAAGAAGATATTACAGGTAAACCTGTACTGGCCTATTTGAAAGAAGAAAAAACTAATGGAGATATTAAGGGAATAGGGATGGATCCTGTAACGGGCAGGAAAGTGATGGCCATTACGCAAAAAATGCAGAACAGCATTGCTGCCAATAAAGCATGGTTTGCTGAATATACCCAAAAAAATATGAAAGAAGGAGAAGCGCTGCCCTACAGCCCTAAATTCGGAATCACAGAGAAGGAATATCAGCTCCTGCTCGACTCGCAGAATCATTCCGAAATGATAAAAAAAGGAGAAACTTCTGTTGAAATTAAAAGGCAAGGGGACAAGCTGACGGTAACCGCCCCCAATTCATCTTTCAAAACCGCTGTTTTTGACCTGAAAGCCAATACAGTTAAAACAAAATATGGTGTGCTCTCCTATAAGGGGAAAATTGAAGCATCCAGTGAGCAGGCCATAACTGGTCCCTGGTCAGGAGAAGCGTGGAAATTTGAAGATGGAAATGTGAAAACCATGCAGGATGCACAGAATATGGATGAAAATTCATACATAAAGTCAGTCAATTTTTATGTTGGCAAACTGCAGGACACGGGAGAAACACTGATTTATTTCACTTACCGGGAACTGAAAGATATGAAGAAAAGCCAGGCAGACGAGTTTATTGTTTTAAAATAACAGCAATGATGATTTCCTGTGGAAGTCCCAGTTTTCTCAATGATTATCAAGAGGTATAAACCACAAATAGCCGCCCGGATCGGCGGCTTTGGATGTGTTTATATTTATTGCTCTTTGGAACCGGCAGCTTCATTTTTAACATGGCGCATAGCGAAAACTTTTTTTGCGACAGAAAGGGCATTAAGTACACGCGGGAAGCCTGTATAGGGAATTAAATGTGTGATGCTTTCAACAATTTCTTCCGGTGTTAATCCGGCTGTAAGCCCAGTATTGATATGAAGTTCAAGCTGAGGCTCTGTTCCTTGTGTGACAAGAGAAGAAATGGTAACAAGTGCACGCTGTTTATTTGATAGGCCTGGACGGGAATAAATTTCTCCATAAGCAAACTCAATGATAAATTTGCTGACATCCGGAGCGATATCCTGCAGATCATCAGAAATCTTTAAATGTGTGGAAATGTCATCATTGCTCTTTAATGTATATTCCATTAATTTATCTAAACCTTGCTGATATCGATCTTGTGCCATCATTATTCCTCCTATAAAAAAGTAAATGTATGTGCACAAAAAACTATACTCCTTTAGTTTTTATTCGTAAAATACATATAATTCATCATACTTATTCATTTTTATTATATGTTGATTTTTCTCTTTTCATATCTCCATGATGAAGAGAACTGATATTTTGTATGAATTCACGGGTGGCATGTGAAACATATCTTCCTTTTTTCAGAATGATCCCAAGGAGCCATGGAATCGACGGATTCACAATGGGAACTGCACGAATGGAGTGATGATCGATTTTTTTTGCAATCGAATGCGGAAAAATCGAGACTCCCAGGTTTTCGCTGATCATTTCGCTTATAAAGTCCCATTGAGAGCTTTCATATGCAATATTCGGGGTGAAACCAGCTCCTGCGCATTCCTGTATGATACGATCGTGTAGAGTGAAATCTTCGCTGAACAATATAAAAGCTTCATTCTGCAAATCCTTCATTTCCACTTTTTCTGCATCTGCAAGGGGATGTGAGGAGTGGACAAAAAGCATAAGCTCTTCATACACGAAAGGAACAATATCAAACTCGTCCTCATCCACAGGCAGCACCACTACCCCCAGATCAATAAGCCCGTCGCTTACCTCCTGTTTCACCTTGTTGGCTCCATATTCCATCAGTTTAATGGTGATATCAGGATACATACTATTAAAAGTTTTAATGATTTTCGGAAAGAACAATACCCCGATTAACGGCGGCAAACCAATCTTTATCTTCCCCTTTTTCAGATTCATCAAATCATATAAGCGTGTTGATAGATTATCAAGGGACTCCATAATCATCTGGCCTTCCTCAAGGACCATTTCACCTGCTTCTGTTAATTCAATTTGTCGGGATGAACGGTCGATCAGGTCAACATCCAATTCATCTTCAAGACTCTTCACCATCTTGCTTAGTGTTGGCTGGGATAAATGCAGAACAGAAGAAGCTTTTGTAAAACTCCGATGCTTGGCCACTTCGATAAAATAAGTTAATTGGCGAATATCCATGATTGAATCTCCAATCTTTCTAAATAACTGTTTTCGTAAACTTTGCTGCTATTGAGCAAGGGGCTGATTTCCGCTCTGCTTCAATCAACAAGTAATAAAGCCTTACTTAAAATAACTCCGCTCTTTATTCTATAACTATTTTGCATACTTTTCATACATTTAATTCATTTTATTTATTCTTTTGGAAGGAGTACTATTGAGGTGTAGCGAAAAGCTTTAAATTAATTCTTATTAGCTGTGCATGTTTAGTCCTTTTCATATGAAGGGAACTATCATTTCACAGAGGATGAATATAAAAAAAGAGGAGCGGGTAAATATGGTGGAAAATAAAGTAGTAGTAATTACAGGCTCAGCAAGCGGAATAGGCTATGAAATCGGTAAAGTGTTTGCAGAAAACGGCAGCAAGGTCGTTTTGACAGATATTAACGGGGAAGGCGCTGAAACAGCTGCAGAGGAACTTCGCAAATTGGGGCTTGAGGCAATTGGCCTTAAAGCAGATGTAACAAGTGAAGAAGATATTAAAAATATGATCCAAGCCGCACATGAAAAATATGGCCGCTTAGATGTACTCATTAACAACGCAGGGCTGCAGCATGTATCACCGATAGAAGAATTTCCAACTGCAAAATTTGAATTAATGATTAAGATTATGCTGACAGCACCATTCATTGCAACAAAATATGCACTTCCTATCATGAAGGAGCAGGCATTCGGACGGATCATCAATGTAGCTTCCATCAATGGTTTAGTCGGTTTTGCCGGAAAAGCTGCATATAATAGCGCGAAGCATGGCGTGATTGGTCTTACAAAGGTTTCAGCTTTGGAATCTGCCCCATTTGGTGTGACAGTCAATGCACTTTGCCCTGGATATGTGGATACACCGCTAGTCCGCGGACAGCTGCAGGGAATTGCAGACACAAGAAATGTTCCATTGGACAAGGTTCTTGAAGAAGTCATTTATCCATTAGTTCCGCAAAAGCGTCTA
Source organism: Bacillus sp. MUM 13 (assembly GCF_001866725.1). Classification (NCBI taxonomy): domain Bacteria; kingdom Bacillati; phylum Bacillota; class Bacilli; order Caryophanales; family Bacillaceae; genus Bacillus; species Bacillus sp. MUM 13. The sequence continues at coordinate 5,186 of NZ_MLYQ01000040.1, read as the reverse complement.
TTGGATGTAAGTGAAATTGCCGATTATGCGATGTTCCTTGCAAGCGATAAGGCAAAAAGCATTACAGGGCAGGCTGTTGTCATGGACGGCGGTTATACTGCTCAGTAAAAAGCCTTCATCAGCACATGAAAAGCCCCTGCGCATTCAGCAGGGGCTTTTCTGATAATAGATGCTAGTGAAAAACAAGAAGCGGTAAGCCTTCTTGCCTGATTTTGCTTTTATAATAAGTCATCCAAGATTCCGCCGATTAATCCACGGGCTTCATGGCTGTTGTGATCTTTATATCCGCATATCCGCGGCTGCCTCCGTAATGGCCGGAACGATCTATAGGGCTGCCGAATATGAGAGTACCTTCCTGAAAATTCTAGTTTAATTGTTTTAAAAACTTAGTCTGATAGTTTTGCATAGTAAGTTTTAAGAGGAAAACGGACAGGAATTTTTCTTGCGTTTTCTTGAGCATTTCAGGTTTTTCCCACAAATCCCTGAAAACAGAAAGCAGGAGCTGTTCAGCCATAGATGAGTTTTGGGTCAGTGAAAAGGCGGTTTTAAATAGCAAAACCTCATATTCAAGATAAAATTGCTTGTATGTATCCTTATGGTTGCTTGCAATGCAGTGCTCCACTTCGGCTATGCCAATTCTCATCCTCTTATCTCCCTGCAATGTTTTATGAAATCTTGCTACTTTTTCCCTATAACCATATAATCAAAACACTAAATTTTACATGCCGGAAAGTTACCTGAAAAAACCCTGACAGGTTTGACTATCAGGGTTTTGAATTAAAGCTCAAGTCTCACTTTATACTAGGGAATACTGGAGGAAGTTTAGAAACTCTGTATTGAATTTCTCTTTTTCATCATAAAAGATTCCATGCCCGCTTTCTTCAAAGGGAATAAGCTGTGCATCTGGAATCATTTCCATCATTTCAAGGGCAAAGTCGTATGGACAGATTTTGTCCTTTTTTCCATGCATCAAAAGAGTGGGCACAGCAATGTCAGATAGCTCCATTCTCAGATCTTCATCACGGAGGGCATATGCAGATTGAATGGTGCCGTTTGAGGAGGAGGTTAAAGCAAGCTGATTGAACCACATGGTGAATTCCTTTGATGGCTGGGTGCCGAAGAACTTTGTGCCGAAGTCTGCAAGGGCAGCAGGGCGGTCTTCCTGTATTTGCTTTATCAGTTCATCCACTTTTGCTTTTGTCATGCCGTACGGGTAGTCCTCCCTTTGAGTGAAAACGGGAGCTGCTGCACTCAAAAGCAATAACCTGCTTATGCGATGACCTCCGTGCCTTGTCATATAACGGGCTGCAATCGGGCCGCCCATGGAGAAACCGGCGAGCACTGCCTGATCAAGATCCAGCTTGTCAATGACTGCTTTAATATCATCTGCCATTGTGTTGTAGTCATATCCTTTCATTGGACGGTCTGACTTGCCGTACCCTCTTAAATCGATGCCGATGAAGCGATAGCCTCTTTGAGGAAGCTCGTTCATCAGAGATTCGAACATTTCATGGTTCAGCGGCCAGCCGTGAATAAGGATGACTGGCTTCCCTTCGCCAATATCCTCTGCAAATATTTTTACGTTATCTTCAGTTTGAATATAATGTCCCATTTTTTCAGCTCCCTTTATTCCAATTAGTGGATAATTGTGCCTTTCTATCACTAACTACCCGGCGTAAAAATTTTAAAACAGCAGAAAAGAGTTTGTACTTCAAATGGGCCCGCTAAGAGAATTTTTAAAAAAATGAGGTGCAAAGTGATCCAAGCAGAAAGATCTCTCGTTAGCCAGGCAAATAGAATAAAAAATTAATATTTTGAAGAAGGAGTGATCCGAATTCAAACCACCATCGTTAGGTTAATGAAAAATCAAACAGCAGCAGTTATTTTAAGAAATAGCAGCCAAGAGTGATCCAAAAGTTTTTACAGCACGTTAGAAGGACAACGCCAAAAAGCAAAAAAAGTGATCCAAAAGAACCTGCAGCACGTTAAAAGGAAAAAGCAAAAAAAAGTAAAAGCACTGATCCAAAAAGAAAGATGCTCCGTTAGCTTCTGCAAGAAAAGAAAAAGCCATATTAAAAAAATTTAACAATGAAAAGGAGAATGACTCATGAATGTAAACAAAAATTTAAAGGTATTAGCAGCTCCAGTACTAGGAATTTCATTATTGTTCCCGACGGTAGCCAATGTGAGTGCGGCAGAACAAAAGCCAACTGTCAATACGCCGGCAGCAGATTTAAGGGCTTCCCTTGATCAGCTTCTATCCGAACACTTTGCATTAGCCTTTACCGCAATGACCACGGCCTATAACGGTTCAAATGATGCTGGTGAAGCCATGAAGGCTCTTGACCAGAATGCACTGGATATGCAGCCTGTCATTACTTCTCTATACGGCGAAAAAGGCGGGGAGCAATTTGAAAAGATTTTCCGGGCGCACAATAACTACACAGACGATTATGCCAAAGCAGTAAAAGCAAATGACAAAGATGCTGAGAAGAAAGCAGATATGATGGTTGATAAATTTGTAAAAGATTTCTCGGCATTCCTCGGGGCTGCAACGGAAGGAAAGCTTCCCCAAAACGCAGCAGAGCAAGCGCTCCGCATGCATGAAGATTTAGTGCAAAAGGCTTTTGATGATTATGTGAATGGAGATTATAAAGGCACTTATACCACATATCGTGAAGGATTCAAGCAGATGTTTGACGTAAGCAAGGCATTGTCATCTGCAATTGTTGCCCAAATGCCGGATAAGTTTAAAAATACGAAAGCAGATACACCTTCTGCAGATCTGCGCTCCGCGTTAAACAGGTTGGCTTCAGAACATTTTGCTTTAGCAACGATGGAAATGCAGAAAGAGTATGCAGGCGCCAATGATTTTGATTTCGTGAACTGGGCACAGGATGCCAACACGGCAGATTTCAAAGCAGCCATATCCTCCATATATGGAAATCAGGCCGGAGAACAATTTGTAAGCGTATGGCAGCCAGACCATATTGATGCACAAAGCGATTATGTCCAGGCTGTAAAGAAAAATGACAATGCCGCAAAAAAGGATGTAGTTAACAGAATCAGCGGGTTTACTAAGGAATTTGGATCGTTCTTAGGAACAGCAACTGGAGGGAAGCTTCCTGCACAGGCTGCACAAGATGCTTTAATGGCCCATGAACAAAGTGTCAGGACTACATTTGATCATGCAGCTTCAGGGAACTATGGAGATGCATACAAATCATGGAGAGAAGGCTACAAGATGATGTTTGGTGTAGGACAGGCGCTTGGAAATGGAATTGTTTCTCAAAACCCGGGTAAATTTGCCGGCACATCCATGCCTGGCCAAATGCCGCATACAGGCGGCGGCGGAGCGAGTGAAACTACAGATTCACAAATGCCATGGATGGAAGCTTCCATTGCAGCCATGCTTGTGCTTGGATCCGCATTAGTCATTAAAAGAAGAAAATCAAGCGAACAATAAAGCAGGCAGATAGAACGTAGGGGCACTGGTGTCCCGAGCCTAAATAGACGCGGAAATTCCGTTTATTTAGTTCATCCGGATTAAAGGGCAGTGAAAGTTACGCTTTATACAGATTTACAGCAGACTTTTTCCGGTGAATATGGTACAATAAAAGTAATCAAATATGAAACGAACTCGGAGGAGCCTGTCGCCAAGGGACTATTATGTCCCTTGGAGGCAGGCTTTTTTTGTGTTTTTTTCTGCTATTGTTGCAAATCATATATTAAGAAAGGCGGGATTTTATCGTGTTAATTCTTCAATTAGCCATTATTTTGATTTCATCAAAGATTGCAGGGAGTATAAGTGTCAGGCTTGGCCAGCCGTCTGTTCTTGGCAAGCTTTTGATCGGCATAGTCCTTGGTCCGTCTCTTTTGGGAGTGATAACCGAAACGAAAGCTCTTGAGGAGTTCAGCCAAATTGGCGTCATTTTATTGATGTTTCTTGCCGGACTTGAAACAGATGTCCAGGAGTTTAAGCGAAGCGGGAAGGCATCTCTTCTCGTCGGCTTCGGGGGCATCCTTGTTCCGCTCAGTTTAGGGTACTTTGCTGGAGTACTTATGCATCTGACAGTCATGGAATCCTTGTTTTTAGGCCTGCTGCTTTCGGCAACCAGCGTCAGCATCTCTGTGCAGGCATTGAAGGAAATGAACCAGCTGCAAACCAGGGAAGGAACCGTGATTTTAGGTGCAGCGGTAATTGATGATGTGGCCGTCATTATTGCTCTGGCATTTTTAATGAGCTTTGCGGGCGGAGATGTGAGCCTGTCTGCGGTGATTTTCAAAAAGGTTTTATTCTTTGCTGCAGCCATCCTATTCGGCTGGAAGGCAGTTCCTTGGTTCATGAATAAATTTGCATCATTAAAAGTAACGGAAACCGTCATTTCATCTGCCCTGATTTTATGCTTTGTTTACGCCTTTGCTGCAGAATATACAGGTGTGGCTGCCATTATAGGAGCATACATTGCCGGTGTTTCGATAAGCGTGACAAAGTTCAAACACGAGGTTTTTGAAAAGGCTGAAACGATTGGCTACTCACTTTTTGTGCCTGTGTTTTTTACATCCATAGGAGTCGCGGCGGATTTTTCCGGTTTAAAGGAAAACCTGGTCCTGATTGTACTCTTAAGCCTGCTGGCCATTTTCACAAAACTGTTTGGGGCATCACTGGGTGCCAAAATAGCCGGATTTGGGTGGAGCAGTTCACTGGGAATTGGAGCTGCAATGGTGTCACGGGGAGAAGTGGCACTGATTATGGCTTCTATCGGTTTGGAAGCAAGGCTGCTTTCAAAGGAAATGTTTGCAGTGATTGTAGTTGTCGTGCTGGCAACAACCATTATTACACCTCCGCTGATGAAATGGTTTTTCCGGAATAAAGAATAGCATGTGTGCCGAAAAAACCTCCAGAAGCTGCAGACTTCGGAGGTTTTTTCTATACGCTATTTTCGTAAACTTTGCTGGTTAATTTTTGCTCCAGGATGCTCGCCCTTATGCCCCAATGAACCTGACTCGTCAATGGGAACGTCTTAAATAACAAATTTTAAAAAACACCATCTTTAAGAAAGGCTCTTTTCTTAAAGATGGTTGTTTTTTAATTGTTCTGTAAAGCAAACCTGTTGTTAAACCAGGTTGATTGGAGTGTAAGGTGCGAGACTCCTGTGGGATTAGCAGGAAGGTGAGACCCCGCA